>CAZKUO010000046.1:0-12055 GCA_964555975.1 uncultured Ruminococcus sp.
CACGTGGGTTACCGCCCCAATCAGCTTGCCGTCTTGCAAAATCGGGCTTCCGCTCATTCCCTGAACAATGCCGCCCGTAAGCTCCAAAAGCTCAGCATCGGTTACGGTTACGGTCATATTCTGCGTTTGCGCAAGATAACCCGAGCTCCGCTTTTTTATACGGCAATCGTAAAGTGCCGGCGTATCCCCCTTAACGGTGCAAAAAAGCTTGGCGGCGCCGTCCTTAATTTCCTGCTTTAGCGCGATTTGAACAAGCTGTGAAAAGCCGAGCCTGCCGCGCAAAACGCTGAAAACACCCGTTGCCGCATTGCAATCTATTTTTCCTATGGAGGAGGCCGTAAATTTGCCCTTAAGCTGACCGGGCGCACCCGACTCTCCCTTTTCAACCGAAATAATTTCCGCCGCAACGAGTTCCCCGCCGTTAAGCTGTAAAAGCTCGCCTGTGTCCTCATCGCAAACGCCGTGACCCAGGCCGCCCGCTATACCGGTTGATGGGCTGTAAAAGGTAAGTGTGCCTATTCCCGCGGTGCTGTCGCGCACCCAAAGACCCAATTTGTAAGCACCGTTTTCCTTTGAGAGTGCCGCGGTAAGATAAATGCTTTTTTTAACTCCGTTTCTTTTTATGACAAGGCATAACCTGTTTCCGCCCGAGGCTTCAACCGCGGCACTCAGCTCCTCATTGGTAAACACGCTTTTACCGTCAACCGAAACAATATAGTCGCCGCGCTTTATACCGGCCGATTTTGCGGGGCTCACGCTGCCGTTTTCGGTTTCCACGGAGGTTATGTCAATCACAAGCACACCGTCGGTGTAAAGCTTCATTCCGAACGGCGTTCCGAGCACCGAAACATAAAGCTCATCCACCACCTCAACCCCCACCGTTGTAACGGGGATTATTCCGAATGCCTTCAGCTTAACCTCAAAACTGTTGCCGATTTTTTCGGCCGCGGCAGTTTGCGAAAGCATAACACCCTCGTATTCGGCGGTAATCGGTACGGCCGTATCAATGCCGAGATCCTCGCCCTTTTTGATTTTATAGCTTTCGCCTATATCGCCGCTGAGATATATTATTGTGCCGAAGACAGCAACATCAAGTAAAAGCGCCATAAAAAACAAAGCTTTAAAAAACAAGCGTAAATGCTTCAAGAAAATCACATCCCAAAGCTATTTTGCTCATTTTTTAAAACATTAATTTAACAATTTAAGGTTATGTTTTGCTTTACATTTAAAAATCGGTATGTTAAAATCAAAGCAAAAATTAAGGCAAGGAACGGTGAATATGGTAACTGAAATTTGCAAAGCTATTGAAGAAAGGCTCACACAGCACATTAAAATGATATGCGGCAAGCAGCTGCTTATGATTTCAACGCAATATCCGGGCTTGTGGCTTGAGCACGCGTACGATGCGGTGATTTTTGCAAAAATGTACCCCGATAAGCTGTATCTTGCAAAAAACACCGTAGAAATTTTCATTGAAAATCAAAAGCCCGACGGTCAATATCCCTTTAATGTATGTGAGCAATACGGCACTTTTTCGGCGGGATATTCGCACATTCAGGAGTGTGTTTCCTTTTTAACCCTTGCCTTTGAAGTTGCCGAGCTGTTGAATGATGCGGATTTTGACAAAAAAGCCTATGAATCCGGCCAAAAATGGATTTCGTGGCTTGAAAGCAACCGAATGACCCTGAAAAAGGGACTTATAGAAATGTTTGTGGGCTACGACACCGGCCACGACAACAGCGGCCGACTGGAGGGTCTTTCCTGCAAGGGAAATTACATACTGCCGACAGGTGAGCACGCAAATGCATCGGTGTTGCCGCCAGACGAACAGGTTGCGCCGATTTTTGCGGTTGATATGAACTGCAATTTTTACGGAGATTTAACCGCCCTTGCAAAATTTGCCGAAAAGCTCAGCCGCCCTGCGGAGGCCGAGCTTTGGCGTAAACGGGCGGCAACGGTTAAAAAGCAGCTTTTTGAAATGTGCTTTGATGAGGAGGATGTGTTCTTTTACGATGCCGATAAAAACGGCAATAAGAGGAAATACCGCTCAAGCACAATTCTCCACCTGTTTTTGGAGGGCGTTTTGGATAAGCAGGAGGACGGCGAGCTAATCCGCCGAATTTGCGAAAGGCACATAAAAAACGAAAACGAGTTTTGGACTGCCTACCCATTCCCCTCAATGGCGATTAACGACAAAAGCTGTGAAAACCACGTGAATTTCAATTGCTGGGGCTATTACACACAGGGTCTCATTGTGCTGCGCTGCACAAGGTGGATGGACCGCTACGGTATGGCGGATGATTTCGATTATATCTGCCGTCAGTGGGTAAAGGCCTGGACCGCCTGCTACGACCGCATAAAGCTCGGGCAGGAGCTTGACCCCGTAACAGGTGAGCCCACATCAAGCTCGGAATGGTATTCAAGCTGTATGCTTATGTACTTATATTCCGCAAAAAGGTTAAAGCTGATATAGAGCCAAAGAGCTTCGGGGCTTAATTTCCCCGAAGCTCTTTTCATAATCCAAATCAGGTTTTTTCCGAAAAATTTAAAAAATCTCCCCTTGCGCCCCTGCAGTACTGCGCGGCCTCGGCCGAAACAAGCACCGTTTCACGGCCGATAACCTCAATTTCCGACCAGGGAATAACAATATCCTCCTCATGACCGAAAAGGCCCATAAAGCGCGGCCGACCGGGTATGACTATAGAGGTTAGGGAGCCGCTTGCCGTGTTAAATTCTATATCATAAACATAGCCCAAAACACAGCCGTTCTTAACGCACACCACCTGCTTGTTTTTAAGCTCGGCTATTCTGCAATTCATATACTCTCACTCCTCGGTTTGAGTATATGCCGCAAAAGCTGAAATTAGTCTTCAAAAACGTTTTCGGGCTCTGCTTCGCCATCCTCGCCGTCAATCGGGGCGGCGGGCTTTTCTTCAACCTCAAGCCCCAAATCACGGCGCTTTTCAATGTCCTCCTCGGGGTGGTCAAGGTAATACGGATCTATAATATATTTTTTTACCGCCGGGAAGGTACAATACTGAACAAGCAAAAATCTGAACGAGGGGAAAAGCAAAATATAAATCAAAATTTCAAAGGTAAGCGCCACAATAAAATATGACGAGGCAAGGAACAGTATTGCCGCATTGAGCGCATAAACCGCAATAATGGAAATAAAGCAGAGCAAATTCATTTTCATATTTATGAAAACAAACTTGAAGCTGTTGCGATAAACCTGCTTAAGCGAGAATTTAAAGGTGATTATAAGTGTCCACACAAAATAATCCATAACCGTGAAGATAAAAAGCATTGCAAGCGAAATTCCTAGGCCGATTGTAGTCACAATGCTTTCACTGCCGAAATAGAAAAAATAAACATCAAAGCACAGCACAGCGTAAATCAAAAGCTTTATTATGCCGGCCGGTAACGCCTGCTTCCAGTTTTTCTTAACCGTATCAAGCAGGTCGCTCACCCCGAAGGAGTGCTTGTCCCGCGCGATGTTTCTCGTAACGTTGGTAAGCCCCGCAGAGGCCAAGCCGCCGATTACAAGCGGTAATGAAATTATTCCGTAAACCAAGTTAATTACAATAAATTTCCAGAAATTGCGGAAGTAGGTTTCAAAAAAAACAATAAAGCCCTTTTTTTTAGGCGCGTTTTTGGAAATCCCGGGTCCTTCCTTTTCATAATTAAACAAACCGAAAAATCCGGCCATTTTAAGCTTCCCCCAATTTTATTTTTTCTTGTAAACTATTTTTTCGCCTATTGAAATATTTTTATATCCCAAAAGATATGAACCGCAGGCCACAGCGGGAATAATCAGCGGCAAAAGGCACAAAAGCACAAGGCTGATTACCGAAAGCTCATTCACCGAGGCGGCTTTGCCGATTATAAGCTGAATAAGCGACCAAAATGACGGATTTATAAACTTAAGCAAAACTGCGGGCAGCTTAGGGTAAAGCCCCGCCTTTGCCGCAATAAAGCAAAGCAACACAATATACTGCGGAATAACAGCCACAGCGCCGATTTTCAAGCCCTTAAGCTTATCCTCCGATTTATGCTTAAAACGTACAAGATTACTGTCGGCAGTGCCGATACTCCATAATTTCGGGTAAACAAAGGATAAGGTTATAAGCAGGCAGAAAATTTGCGTAACCGTTAAAAACAGATTGTTGCCCGCTCCCGACATTTCCGAGCGTATGCTCGATTCGGTAACCGTGTAGCCCTGCTCCTCGTATTCCGCCTTTAGGGTATCCTCCCCATCGGAATAATAATGGGTGTAAAGCTCACGTGTTTCGCCGCCGTCCACAGTGCCGTACGCCTTGTAGCCTATGTTTTCGGTAAAGACCGCAGTTGCCAAAACACTGAACGAGATTACAATAAAAAAGCTCATAATTCCGGCAACAAGGAGCTTTAAAAAAAGCGAACCGCCGTTTTTGATTATTTCATTCATAGAATTAATTCACCACACACTGAAAAAATTAACAATACAAGCAAACACAAGGTATTATAAAGCAAAAAAAAAATAAATGCAAGAGACAAAAGCACATCCTGCATTTATTTAATAATTTATTTACAAAATGACAAGCAGCACCGTTAAGGCAACGGCAGATAAAAGCAGCGAGGCCGCAAGCAAAATCAATCTGCGCCTTTTTTTAAGCCCGCTTTTTCTGAGCTTGCCGGGCACATAGCCCTCGGCATAATGAAAGGAATAACCGCTTGCCGCTTTTTTAAGCTGCTTTGCACTTAAATTTCCGTATTCCGGTGTTACATAAAAAACTATTTTTTCAAAAAGCTTACTCCCCGTATTGTTAACCACAATCACCGTTTTGCTTACACCCTTTACCATTACTCACGCCACCTTTTTTCAAGTATTAATAGTGTGAACCGAAAAAAGGAAAAATATTCAAGTTTACATAAAATTGTGGATAACTCGGTGGAAAAGTGGATTAATTCGGGCTTTTTCAGCTGCATTTATCCACCGCGGTTGCAAATACAGGGATTTATGTCAATCATTTTTCGACAAAATATGTCTTTCAAAGCCTGCCGTTGAGAAAAGCCACAGCACGTTCAACCGCCTCACGGCTGTCACCCCAATCGGCATTTTCACGGCTACGGTAATCATACATAGAGCAGTACTTTGAAAGGGAGGCATAAAGCTCTTTGGAATAATCGCCCGCTATTCGGTTCAGATTATCGCAAAATTCGGAATAATATGAGCGCATATTCCGCTTTGAGGCCCCGTTTAAAAGGCGTGTGTAATGCGGCAGGCAAAATGCACTTTGCGAATTAAACAGGTCTCTGAAATCCTTTTGCGATTCATAACAGCGGTAAACGGTATCTATCATACGGGAAAGCCCCCACTCGATTTTTGAGCATATAAAGCAGGTGCTTCCAATCTCCCCCGCAGCCTCGGCACGCTTGGCATTTGAATTTAAAAGCTTCTTTTTAAAAACGCCCTCGTTAATTTCGTTTATATGGGTTTGCAGCATCAGTGCAAGCTGCAATCTGCCGCGCTTACCTGTCATAATTCCGTAATGATGCTCACAAAAGCCGACTTTGTTTGTTTCTATGCGAACGTCGGGCTCCATCATAGCATCCCCCAAAATGTAATCGGTCATACGCTGCTCCACAGTGTCGCGCATACGGCATATGGGGCAGCCGTCGTTATGCTCAAACACCTCGCTTACGGGAATTGTGCAAATATCATCTCTCATTACAAAAAATCCTCCCAAACGGTATTGAAATTACAGCAACGGGGCTGTATAATGAGTGTATATTAAAAGAAACGGAGCTTACTATGTTTACGGCTGAATATAAAAACGGAAACGCCTACATAACCGTGCCGGACGGTCTTGATTTACCCCACACGCTTGACTGCGGTCAGGCCTTTAGGTGGGAAATGGGTGAAGGCGGCGTGTGGCACGGTGCGGCCTTTGGAAAATATCTTGAGCTTAAGGCCGAGGCGGACGGCAGAATTGTTTTTTACAATACCGACCGTGAAACCTTTGAGGCGGTTTGGCGGCATTACTTCGACCTTGACCGTGATTACGCCGATATAAACCGTTTGCTTTCACACAACGAAGTTTTAAAAAGTGCCTCGGAGTATTCACACGGAATACGTGTTTTAAATCAGGAGCCGTGGGAAACGCTTTGCTCCTTTATAATATCGCAAAACAATAATATAGGGCGCATTAAGGGAATTATTGCCCGCCTTTGCGAAAGCTTCGGTGAAAACCGCGGCACACATTACTGTTTTCCCTCGGCCGAAAAAATCGCCGCCCTCTCACTTGAGGATTTAGCCGTTTTGCGAAGCGGCTTTCGCGCAAAATACATATTGGATGCCGCAAAGCGCGTGGCCTCGGGCGAAATTAAGCCCGAAGCACTGAAAAGTCTGCCCACCGAGCTTGCCCGCGCCGAGCTTATGAAAATTAAGGGTGTGGGCCCCAAGGTGGCCGATTGCGCCCTGCTTTTTTCGCTCGGTCACACAGATGCTTTCCCGCAGGATGTTTGGATTAAGCGTGCCATGCAGGTGCTTTTTAACGGCGAGCTGCCGAGTGAAGCACTGCCCTATGCCGGAATAGCACAGCAATACATTTTCTTTTACGCAAGAGAAACAAAGCTCAGCCTTACAAATGCAGAGCCCGCCGCGTCCGGCACAAAAGCCTAATAGTTCTCTAAAAACGAATGAAGCTCGCCCGAATCCCTGTCACGCCAGGCGGGGATTGTAGCCATATTAACATTGTGAATACTGCGGAATATATTATCATCCGCCTCGGGATTGAGCTTTTTAAGCTCTTCCACAAGCTTTTTCATTTCCCGCCGCTTTGAAAGCCCCTCATACTCGGCGCTTTTCTCGGTGAATTTGCAGGCACAGCTTAAAAAATTCAGCCCGTTGTAGCTTGCAAATGCCGAAATATCCTTTTCCTTAACCTTGTAAAGCGGGCGTATAAGCTCCATCCCCTCAAAATTTGTGCTGTGAAGCTTTGGCGGCATTGTCTTTATTTCCGAAGCGTACATCATACTCATAAGCACGGTTTCCACAACATCGTTAAAATGGTGCCCGAGGGCTATTTTGTTACAGCCAATCTCCCTTGCGCGGCTGTAAAGAAAGCCACGCCGCATTCTCGCACACAAATAGCAGGGTGAGCCGCCCGCCCTTTCGGTCACCTCGAAAATATCGCTTTCAAAAATCTTTATCGGTATTTTCATTGTTTCCGCATTTTGCTCCAAAAGGCGGCGATTTTCGGCATTGTAGCCGGGGTCCATAACAATATATTCCGCCTCAAACGGAACCATGCTGTGGCGACCGAGTAGCTCTATACACTTTGCAAGCAGCATTGAATCCTTACCGCCCGAAATGCAAACGGCAATCTTGTCTCCCGCGGAAATAAGCTCATATTCCTGCACCGCTCCCACAAAATTGTTCCAAACGGATTTGCGGAATTTTTTTATTATACTTCTTTCTATTTCAATATGCTTTTCAAGCTCTTTACCCATCAGTTTTCCTCGCTTTTGTCAGGCGCGGCGGGTTTAATTCCCGTAGGCCCGAAGTGCTCATAAACCGCCCTTGCAGCAGCCTCGGTTATTCCCTCTGTAGCGGAAAGTTCCTCAAGGCTTGCGGCCTTAATTGCGGCAATGCTTTTAAAATGCTTCATAAGTGCCGCGGCACGCGCTTTGCCTATGCCCTCAATTTGTGTAAGCTCCGAGGCCAGCATTGAGCTGCTTCTGCGGCTTTTGTGGTAGCCTATGGCAAACCTGTGCACCTCGTCCTGAACGGCGGTTATGAATGTAAAAACCGCGCGGTTGGATTTTATGCTTATATCTCCCCCGTCTGAGGCTATGGCGCGTGTGCGGTGCTTTGAATCCTTAACCATTCCGAAAAGGGGTGTTTTAATTCCGTGCTTTTCAAGCACCGGCCGCACGGCGGACATTTGCCCTGCTCCGCCGTCAAGCAGAATTAAATCGGGTAAAACGGAAAAGCCCTCATCCTCGCCCTTTTCGTATTCGGTAAAGCGGCGGTCAAGCACCTCGGCCATTGAACGGTAATCATCCTGCCCGAAAAAGCTCTTTATTTTAAATTTTCTGTAGGCCGCCTTGTGTGGTCGCCCGTCCTTATAGACTATCATTCCCGCAACATTTTCGCTGCCTGCGGTGTTTGAAATATCATAGGCCTCTATATATTTCGGTGCAGTGGGCAATCCCAAAATATCGGCAAGCTCATTAAGCACCGACATATCGCGCCCGTTACCCTCTGTTTTTTTGGAAAGCGCCTCGGCCGCATTTTTAAGACACATATTCAAAAGCTCACGCGAGGGGCCCTGCTTTGGGCAGAAAAAGCTGACCGTATGGCCCGTTTTTTCCGAAAGCCAACGCTCGGTAAGCGAAAAATCCGCCTCGCAATCTATTAAAATTCTGCGCGGTATGTCATCCTGCTCGGAATAATATCTTTGCAAAAGCTCCTCGTAAAGGCTTTCCCTGTCGGATATTCCGTCGGCGGTGAAAAGCCTGCTGTCACACAGGCGGTAGTTTCTGAAAACAAAAACACTCACGGCGGCGGTCTCACCTATAAGGGCAGAGGCAATAACATCAAGCTCCTTTTTTGCGGTGTGAACCACCTTTTGGCGGTCACGTATTTTGCGAATTGCGTTTATGCGGTCACGCAATGCGGCGGCGGCCTCAAAATCAAGCCTTTCGGCGGCGGCCTGCATTTTCTGTTCAAGCCGCTCCACGTTTTCTCCGGTTACTCCCCCGCGCTTTATAAAATCCACAGCGGCGGTCACACCCGCAAGATAATCATCAAGACTTGTTTTGCCGCGGCAGGGAGCCGAGCATATACCGATGTGATAGTTCAAGCAGGGCTTTGAGGGGGTATCGAAGCTTCGCGTGCAGTCGGGTAGCTTAAATACCTTGCGAGCCTCGTCAACCGCTTCCTTTACAACGTAATGAGAATAATAGGGGCCTATATATTCCCCGTCCTTGCCTACCGTGCGGGCAGAGGTGATTTTTTTCCATTTATCGTTTGTTATTTTTATATACGAATAGCCCTTGTCATCCTTAAGGAGAATGTTATATTTCGGCTGATTTTGCTTTATAAGCGAATTTTCAAGTATAAGTGCTTCAAATTCACTGTCGCACACAATATACTCAAACCTGTCAACATTGGCAACCATTTTACGCACCTTTTCGGTATGGCCCGAGCCACCGCCGAAATACTGCGTAACGCGGTTTTTAAGCGCCTTTGCTTTGCCTATATAAATAATCTCATTATGCCGATTTTTCATTATATAAACACCGGGCAAAAGCGGCAGGCGGTTTGCCTCTCGCTTTAATTCCGATAATTTTTCCGAATTTTCACGATTGTTCATTGCAGCCTCCGAAAAAAATATAAAGGAATGGGAAATATGAAAAGAACACTGCTTGCAATGCTTATTATTGCAGCTTTGCTGTGTGGGTGCGGTAAAGCTACGGAAACAGACACCGCCTCCCACGCGGAGGTTACGGTGAATTTTCCCACGGATAACACCGTAAACGGCTACCGCCCGAACGGCGGCGGAAATATGCCCGAGAAAATTTCGGCCGATGCCGCAATTACACCCGCAGTGCCCACCGAGGACGAAACCGGGCCTACGGTTTACATAGGCAATTCAAACTCTAAAGTATTTCACAAAACCGACTGCGCCTCGGCTTCAAAGCTTAAGACAGAAAACCGTGTAAGCTTTAAAAGCCGCGAGGAGGCGGTAAGCGGCGGCTACAAGGCCTGCGGGCGCTGTAAGCCTTAGGCAAAAGCGTGAAATTTGCAGTAAGGCTTTCGCCTTACAAAAATTAACGCAAGCCGGGCGGGAAAAGGCGGCGAGCGAAACCGTAACGTGTTCGACTCTCGTCAGCCTTAATGCAGCTTATCGGCTATTTTGTAAATCAGCTTTTCGGATTTTTCCCACCCAAGGCATGGGTCGGTTATTGATTTACCGTAGATATGCTCACCGATTTTCTGTGCGCCGTCCTCAATGTAGCTTTCAATCATAAGGCCCTTAATCATTGAGCGTATTTCCTTATTATGGTTACAGCTGTAAACCACATCCTCGGCAATTCTTATCTGCTCGGCATACTGCTTGCCCGAATTTGCATGATTTGTGTCAACAATTACTGCGGGGTTTAAAAGCCCTGTTTCGGAGTAAAGCTCATAAAGCTTTACCAAATCCTCGTAATGATAATTTGAAACGTTTTTTCCCGCAAAATCAATGTACCCGCGAAGTATGGAATGGGCATAAGGGTTGCCCTCGCTCACCACCTCCCAGCCGCGGTATATAAAGGTGTGGCTGTGCTGTGCGGCCGTGACCGAGTTCATCATAACCGAAAGGTCGCCGCTTGTGGGGTTTTTCATACCCACGGGTATGTCAAGTCCGCTTGCGGTAAGCCTGTGCTGCTGATTTTCAACCGAACGTGCCCCTATTGCAACATAGGAAAGCAGGTCCGAAAGGTAACGGTGGTTATCGGGATAGAGCATTTCATCCGCACAGGAAAAGCCGTAATCGTGCAGTGCCGCCATATGCAGCTCTCTTATAGCCACAATGCCTTTAAGCATATCCGGTGTTTCATCCGGATTGGGCTGGTGGAGCATACCCTTATAGCCGTCGCCCGTGGTGCGCGGCTTGTTTGTATATATTCGCGGAACAATAAGTATTTTATCCTTTACCTGCTCCTGTACCCTTTTAAGCCTTGAAATATAATCGAGCACCGGCTCGCGGCTGTCTGCCGAGCAGGGGCCGATTACCAAAACAAATTTATCGGATTCACCCGAAAATATCGCCTTAAGCTCCTCATCACGCGCACGCTTTACGGCCGCATCCGCTTCGGATACGGCATAGCGTGTTTTTATTTGCTGCGGTATGGGCAGCTTTCTTAAAAATTTCATATTCATATAGCTTTTATCTCCCTTTGCCTGCACTAAAGATGCTTATTGAAAAGCTTTCTGCGCTCGGTGGAAAGCCGCATCATACTGCGTATCCCCTCGCGGTCGCCCTTTTCTATTTTTTCACGCAGCTCATTAAAGCTGTCTTCAAAGCGATTCATTTCATCAAGCAGAGCATCCTTGTTTGCCAAAAACAGCTCGCTCCACATTTCATCGTTAATTTGCGCGATTCTGGTTAAATCCCTAAAGGAATCCCCCGTGTAAAGCTCAAGGCCGGGTGTATTGTTGCAGCACATAAGCGTAACGGCAATACAGTGAGTAAGCTGTGACAAAAAGGCAATCATTCTGTCATGAGCTTCAACCGAAAGCTCGGTAATTCTGTGAAAGCCGAGCTTTTCACCCAAATCCCTGCAAAGCTCAACCGCACCGCGCGAATTTTTTTCGGTGGGAACCACAATGTAGTTTGCACCCTTGAAAATTTCCTCACTGCTGTTTTCAACGCCGCAAACCTCACGCCCCGCCATGGGGTGAGCGGCAATAAATTCCACCCTGTCACCGAGCATTGACTGTATTTTTTCCACAACGCAGGTCTTAACACCGGTAACATCGGTTATAACAGCGCCTGTTTTTAAGTACCTGCCGTTTTCTTCAATCCATTCAACAAAAACGTGGGGGTAAAGTGCGAAAATCACCAAATCCGCCTCACCCAAAAGTGCATGGTCAAGCCCCGTTGTGGCGTATTCCACTATTCCGTTTTCAAGTGCATAATCAACCGAGCTCTGCTCCCTTGTGATTGCCTTAACACGGTAGCCGCCGCGTGTAAGTGCGCGTGCATAGCTGCCGCCGAGCAGCCCCAGGCCGACAATAAGAATATTCATTTCCTTTTCAAGCTTCATTGCAATTTCACCCCAATGCCCAAAGCGGCAAGCTTTTCAAAATAATTCGGGAAGCTTTTGCTCACTGCCTCCGCACCGTAAATTTCACCACCGGTGACACTGCACAAAACCGAAAGCGCCATTACTATTCTGTGGTCGTTATGCCCTGAAAGCGGCAGCTCGGGCTTTTTCGGTTTGCGGCCGTAAACCCGTATTTCGTTTTCACAAACATCTACCCTGCAACCGAATTTTGAAAGCTCCTCAGCCATGGCTT
>CAZKUO010000047.1:0-11432 GCA_964555975.1 uncultured Ruminococcus sp.
TAAACTGCTTGACCGCATAATCGTTCACGGTGCAATCAAGCTTAGCGGCATATTTTGAAATTTCCGCCTCGTATTCCTCATCGGCAAGCATATGGCGCACTGTAATATCAAGGTTATCAAGATAATACTCGTCTGCCTCAATATCGCGCTTTACAAGAATAACATATCCGCCGTCACTCTCAAGCTCAACCAGCTTAACCTCATTCATTGCCATTGCCTTAACCGTTTCGTAATGGTCGGAGGCATAGGAGGTATCTTCAGAGCCTAAGAGACTTGCATATTTATCCTTGGGGCCGTCGGCTTCCTCGCTGTCGGTTTCTTCCTCGGTCTCATCGGAGGCGTTAACCTCATTATAGATTTCCTCAAAGCTTCTCTTGCCGCTTTTCAGGTCCTCATAATAAGTGTTGTAGGTATTTTTTACCTCTGCCTTTTCTTCATCGGTTTTGCTTGAAATGCTACCGCTTTGAAGCATATCGGCTATAACAAAATTGCCGTAAAGTTCTTCCTTAACCTTATCAATGGCAATTTCCTTTTCGCCGCCCTCGGCATACAAATGCTCAAAATAAAGACTTGAATAATATGAATCAAGCATATAACGCTTGTAGGTGCTCTCCCCTACGCCGTTCGGCTCAAAGTAGCTTGAATAGCCGTAGCTTGACCAATAATACTCGGCGTACATTTCGGCATTTGACTTATCCTCCTCGGAAATCTCAAGCTTATTTTCCGCACAAAGCTTTTTGTAAGCGGCAATTTCCTTAAGATAATCAAGTGCTGTAGTCTCAACCCATTCAACAAAGCCTTTACCGTCGATTTTTTCGGAATAATAATCTATATCCTCGGTTTCGGCCTCACTGTCGGCCTCTTTAACAGCTTCTTCAACCTTTGATTTTGCCTCGGCATCTGCATTTATAAGAGCACACATATAATACGCCGAAGTAAAATCAACATCACCGACCGTTACGGCAATTTCATCCTTTTTATGGCAGGCGGTAAAGCTCAGTGCCATCATCAGGGCCGCGGCGGCGGAAAAAATCCTTTTAATATTTTTCATTCCCGTTATTCCTCCAAGTAATTGCCTATTATCTGCCGCGCTTACCTGCGGGAGCTTTTTTAAGCCTATAGCGCTTCCAAACAACCCACAGCGGGCCTGCAATGCAAAGTGATGAAAGGGCACCCGAAACAATACCGAAGGCCATGGGAATTGCAAAGGTGCGGAGTGTGGAAAGCCCGAACAGCTCCGAAACCGCAACTATAGTCATAATGGCCATAAAGGTGGTAAGTGAGGTCACAACGTTACGCTTGAGTGTTGTGTTAATGCTGCCGTTCACAAGCGTTCCTATTTCCTCGTCCGGCATAAGGCGTGCATTTTCACGCACGCGGTCATATATAACGATTGTATCGTTAAGCGAATAGCCCAAAATGGTAAGTACCACCGCAATATAGTTTGAATCTATTTGCAGGCGGAAGAAAACGCAGGTGAAGAAGGTTATAAGCACATCAAACACAAGTGCGCAAAGTGCCGTAACCGCAGCAGATACACCGCCTATTCTTCTAAAGCGGAAGCCGACATAAACCACAACCAGCACTGCGGTTATAAGCACCGCCACCAAGCTTTTAAGGAAGAATGAGCCCGCAACCGTAGGGCTTACCGAGTTTGAATTGTAAAGCTCGATTTTATTATCCTTAAACTTTTCGGTAAGCTTGGCAGTAAGGTTTTCCTGGTCCTCTGCCGAAACCGAATCCTTACCCACAAGCGCAATCTCAAAGGTAGCGGTATCCCCCGTCAGCGAGGTGCTTTTGGAAACGGTAAAGGATTTATCTATTATTTCCTTAACCGTCGCCTCAATATCCGCATCGGCAATATCACCCGTGTAGGAATAAGCTATGCGTGTACCGCCGCTGAAATTTATATCCAAATTAACACCGAAGCCCGGCACAAAGCAAAACACGATACCCACAAGAAAAATTACCGCATAGCCTATAAGGACATACTTAAAGTCCTTGTTAAAATCTAATGTTTTATTACGCATTTTTCTTACCTCCGTAAAGCTGCGGCCGCCTTAAGGGCTTCAACCGTGAAATACTCTTAAGCATAAGCTTGGAGGCAAGCACACCCATTATAAGGTTGAACACCACGCCGACAAGCAGTGTGTAACCGAACGAATAAATCGACCCGGTTATGGAGGAGCCGAGCAAGGACATTACGGGTGAGAAAAGCTTTGCCACAATATTGTCAGGTGTGCCGAAAGCACCCATAAGCACCAAGGAAACTATTACTATGGTAACGTTACCGTCGATAATTGCGCTGAGGGAGTTTTTAAAGCCGCTGTCAATGGCACCGTCAATAGTCTTACCCTTTTTAAATTCATCCTTAATACGCTCTGCCGCGATAACGTTACAGTCAACACCCACACCGACCGAAAGAATGATACCAGCAATTCCCGGAACGGTTAAAGTGAAGCTGTCTGCCCCGGGGAAATAGCCCGAAATACAGGCTATTGTACCCGCAAGCTGACCAAGCAGTGCAATTGCCGCAACAACACCGTTGAGGCGGTAAAGAATTATCATAATCAAGCAAACAATTGCGAAAGCCACCGAGCCTGCAATAAGCATTACACGCAGCGCATCAGAGCCGAGTGATGGAGAAATTATTTGCAGCTTGCTGTCATCAACCGTGAGAGCAAACGGCAGTGAGCCTGCATTGATTTTATCAGCAAGCTCCTTTGCTTCCTCCGAGCCGGACATACCGTCTATGTAGGCCGTGCCGCCCGTGATTGCGGTGTTGACAGTGGGGGCCGATATTTCGGTTTCATCCATCCAAATGGATATTTTACTGCCCACAAGCTCCGCCGTTGCGGTTGCGAACTTTGCCGAGCCCGCATCTGTAAAGGTGAGGTAAACAACATAAGCGCCGTTCTCATTCACACCAGCATCGGCACGTTCAATATCCTGTGCACCGCTGAGTATCACATCTTCCTTATCCTCATTGCGGCAGAAGGTAAGAAGCGCCGTTTCACCGAGCTCCTGCACGGCCGCCGCGGCATCAAAATCACTTTCATCCGCCGCCCAGGGGAAGCGAACTATTATCTGGTGATTGTCGCTGTCGGTATAAACCTCGTAATCGGTTATGTTTTTGTTCACAAGGCGTGTTTCAATAATCGCCTTTGCGGCATCCATATCCTGCGAGGTGATATCCACATCCGCTTTATCCGGAGAAAAAACGGCTTCCACGCCGCCGCGTATATCGATACCCCAGCGAATATCACTTGCTCCCTTAACGTAAACCTTTCGGGTGTCGCCGTAGTAATTTTCAATGCCGAAGAATGCGGTGTAGGTAAGTGCCGCAATCAGAAAAAAGACAATGAAAAAAACCGGCTTGCCTGTTCTTTTGGACTTCATTGGCAAATCCTCCAATTAAAATATCGTAAAATGCTATAACCGCAGTACGGCAAGCGCACCGCATTATATCATCCAAATAATTATATATAAAAAGTCACTGCAAGTCAACCTTTTTATGTCGCTTACAGCGATTTTTGTGATATTTTCATAAACTTTCAAAACGGGAATAATCCAAGCGGAACTAAAGTCGGCTGCTTTCCTTAAGCAGCTTAAGCTTTAAAACCGCGGCTTGCGTTTTCGCATCGGTGATTTCGCCGCTCATAATTTTTTCAACGGCCTTATCAAGCGGAATTTTAACCACATTTAAAAATTCGTCTTCATCAAGGCTTTGCTCGCCGTATTTCAAGCCAACTGCGGCATACATCCAAATAATCTCGCCGCAGTAGCCGGGTGTCGGATAAAGCCTTCCTAGCGGTATAAAGCTTTCGGCAACGGCCCCTGTTTCCTCCTTAAGTTCACGCCTGCCGCACTCAAGCGGGTCCTCTGCGGCACTGTCGCGCTTGCCGGCGGGAATTTCGGTAACAACCTCACCGTACGGGTAGCGAAATTGGCGCACAAAAAGCACTTCGTCATGCTCGGTCAGCGCGGCAACGCAGACTCCCCCGTTGTGCTCAACAACCTCACGCGTGGCTTCTTCACCGTTGGGCAAAAGTGCCGTATCACGCCTGAGCTTAATAATTCTGCCCTCATAAATGTATTCACTTGAAAGCTGTTTTTCGATTAAATTCATTAAAATGCTGCTCCTTAAATATATTTGTTTACGGAGGGGTGTAAAATGGAAAATATAATAAAATCCGCAGTATACGATTACGGCAACCTGAGGCAGGCAACCGACCGAGTGACCGAGGAATACGGATTTTTAAAGCCGCGAATAATAGGAAAAAGCTGCGGCGGCAGAGATATTGTTGCCCTAAAGCTCGGCTCTGCCGAGGAATACAGCCTTATTGCGGCCGCCTTTCACGGAAGTGAGCACATCACCTCCGTTGTATTGCTTATGCTCGCCGAGGAATTGTGTGCCGCATTAAAATCGGGCGGCAGCCTTGCGGGAATAAGGCCGCAAGCCTGTATGCGGGATCGGGGAGTAATATTTATCCCGCGGGTCAATCCCGACGGCTGCGAAATCAGTATACACGGTGCCGCCGCCTGCGGAAGCCGGGCAAATACAATAAGACTGCTGTGCCGCGATGAGTTTGAGCATTGGAACGCAAATTTGCGCGGTGTTGATATTAACCACAACTTTAATGCCGATTGGGAAAACTTACGAAAAAGAGAAACCAAGGCCGGAATTTCAGGCCCCTCACCTACCCGCTTTGGCGGATATTCGCCCGAAAGCGAGCCCGAAACAAAGGCACTTACCGAGCTTTGCCGAAGCGTGAAAATAAGACAGGCGGTGGCGCTCCACTCACAGGGCGAGGTGATTTACGGCGGCTTTGGCGGCATAACCCCGCCGAGAAGCGAAAAAATGGGTGAAATTATGTCTACCTCATCGGGTTATGCACTTTCCTCACCCGAGGGGTTAGCCTTGGGCGGCGGCTTTAAGGATTGGTTTATAACCGAATTTAACCGCCCCGCCTTTACCGTTGAGCTGGGTCGCGGCAAAAATCCGTTGCCGCCGACGGCTGCCGCGGAAATTTACGAAAGAGTAAAGGAAATGCTGATGCTTTCGATTATTATGTGAATAATACTTTCACAAAAGGTCTAAACGCATATAGCTGGTTGGCTCACATTAAAGCTTTCGGTCCTCGGGTGTGCTTTTAAGCTCCCGAGGACCGAACTTTTTTTAAACCGATAAATCCTCAACCAAAAGGGTGCGGACACCGTTTTCATCAATATTCTTTTCGGCAGAGCCGTCACGCAGGGCGAAGAATTTTTCCGCAACCTGCGGGAAAAGCGCATAGCTTAAAACATCCTCCTCGGATTTTCCTATGCCCTTATCGCGCATTTCCTTAGCATAATCGGTAAGCTCGGGCTTTAAGAGATCTGCCGGACGGCAATCTATTACCCTGTCGTTACCTATTGCTTTTTTGCGTACCTCCTCGTTCACCTTACCGGGGAGCTTGCCGTATTCGCCGCGCAAAAGTCCCTTTGATTCCTTTGTGACCATTTTGTAGCGTTCACCCGAAAGCACGTTGAGCACAGCCTGTGTACCCACAATCTGGCTGGTTGGAGTTACAAGCGGAGGATAGCCGAAATCCTCCCTCACACGCGGCACCTCGGCCAAAACGTCATAATACTTATCCTCGGCGCCGGCCTGCTTAAGCTGAGAAAGCAGATTTGAAAGCATACCGCCCGGAACCTGATAGATAAGTGTTTTTGTATCAACATTAAGCACCTTGGGATCAAGTATACCGTCGGCCTTAAGCTTATCGGCAACCTTGCGGAAATGGGCGGCAACCTCGCTCAATTCCATAAGGTCAAGCCCTGTATCACGCGGAGTGCTCTGCAGCGTGGCAACAAGCGCCTCGGTTGAGGGCTGCGAGGTTCCGTTTGCAAGGGGTGAAAGTGCGGTATCAACAATATCAACACCCGCCTCGGCCGCCATAAGGTAGGTCATATCCCCCGTGCCGGTTGTGTTGTGTGTGTGCAGATGTATCGGAACGGAAACATTCTCTTTAAGCTTCTTAACAAGCGAGTATGCATCATACGGGAGAAGCAGATTTGCCATATCCTTAATGCAAATAACATCGGCACCCATTTTTTCAAGGGTCTTTGCCATTTCCACAAAGTATTCCTCGTTATGCACGGGACTTACGGTATAGCTTATTGCCGCTTCGCAAATTCCGCCGTATTTCTTACAGCTTTTCATAGCCTGTGCCATATTGCGGGTATCGTTGAGTGCATCAAATATTCTTATAACGTCAATCCCGTTTTCAATCGACTTTTTAACGAACATATCCACAACATCATCGGCATAATGCTTGTAGCCCAAAAGGTTTTGACCGCGCAGCAGCATTTGAAGCTTGGTGTTAGGCATATGCTTTTTAAGGGTACGCAGTCTCTCCCACGGATCCTCATTTAAAAAGCGCATACAACTGTCAAACGTGGCACCGCCCCAGCACTCAAGGCTCCAATAGCCCATTTTGTCAAGCTTTTCCAAAGCGGGCAACATATCCTCAAGCCGCATTCTTGTTGCCGCCTGAGATTGGTGCGCATCACGGAGAATGGTATCGGTAATATATAATTTCTTTTCTTCCATTTACTGTAAATCCTCCAAATCAACCGAACAGAGAAATAAGAACACCCGCCGCAATGGCAGAACCTATAACTCCGGCAACGTTGGGACCCATTGCGTGCATAAGCAGGAAATTGCTCGGATTTTCCTTCTGACCCACGGATTGCGAAACACGCGCGGCCATAGGCACGGCGGAAACACCGGCAGAGCCGATAAGCGGATTGATTTTGTTCTTTCTTGTAAAGAGATTCATAAGCTTTGCAAGCAGTACTCCTCCCGCAGAGCCCATGCCGAAAGCAACAATGCCCATTCCGAGGATTTTAAGGGTTTGAAGATTAAGGAATGCCTCGGCAGTGGCGGTAGCTCCCACGGAAATTCCGAGGAAGATTGTAACTATATTCATAAGCTCGTTTTGTGCGGTCTTGCAAAGGCGCTCGCAAACACCAGATTCCTTCCAAAGGTTACCGAGCATAAGGCAGCCCACAAGCGGTGTAGCCGAGGGAACAAGCAAAGCCACAAATATTGTTACCGCTATCGGGAAAATTATTTTTTCGGTTTTGCTCACACGTCTCAGCGGCTTCATCACTATAGCGCGCTCCTTTTTTGTGGTCAGGAGCTTCATAATGGGCGGCTGAATAACCGGTACAAGTGCCATATAAGAATAGGCGGCAACGGCTATCGGCCCCAAAAGCGTGGGATAAAGCTTTGATGTGGTGTAAATTGCGGTAGGGCCGTCTGCCCCGCCGATAATGCCTATGGAAGCGGCGGCCTCCGCAGGGAAAGCAAGTGCCAGACAGCCGATAAAGGTTACAAATATACCAAGCTGTGCCGCAGCACCCAAAAGCAGTGATTTAGGGTTTGCGATAAGCGGTTCAAAATCGGTCATGGCACCGATGCCTATAAATATAAGGCAGGGATAAAGGCAGGTTTTAACGCCGATATAAAGTATATCAAGCAAACCGCCGTTGCTTAAAATATGGCCGTAATCGTGGTGAAATTCGCCCTCGGCCATAAATTGCGCCCACAAATCGGTGTGGTACATTGCATTATCCGCACCGGTAAAGGCAGTAAGATTTGTCAGCAGCATACCGAAAGCAATGCCGACAAGCAAAAGCGGCTCAAACTGCTTCTTAATACCGAGGTACAAAAGCAGGAGGGAAACCAGAATCATAACAAGCGAGGCCCAATTTTCCCGCAAATTGCCGAACAACATATAGAAG
The DNA here is from genome assembly GCA_964555975.1 of uncultured Ruminococcus sp. Lineage (GTDB taxonomy): Bacteria > Bacillota > Clostridia > Oscillospirales > Acutalibacteraceae > UBA737. The sequence goes on from CAZKUO010000047.1 coordinate 7,792, forward strand.
CCGGTTGTTTTGGCAAAATCAATTATTTTATCCATATGTCAATTCTCCCAACCGTCAGCCTATAACGCAGAGAACGGCGCCGGTTTCAACCGAAGAACCCTTCGTTGTATTAACCGAAAACACGGTGCCGTCACAGGGGGACAGAATTTCATTTTCCATCTTCATAGCTTCAAGTATTAAAAGCACATCGCCCTTTTTAACGGCATCGCCTTGAGCTACATTAACTGCCAAAATATTTCCGGGCATGGGGCTTGAAACGGTTTCCTTACCGCCTGCTGCGGGAGCTGCCGCGGGTGCCGGTACTGCCGGAGCTTCTGCCTTTGCTGCAGGGGCAGGTGCCGCTGCGGGTGCGGCAGGGGCGGTGCTTGCAACCTCCGCGGGGTCAACTGCTTCAAGGGTAATTTCATAGGCTGTGCCGTTTACGGTAACATTATATTTTTTCATTTTTAACACCTTTCTTGTTTTTTATATTTTTTTAAATGACAAAATTCTTATGGCGGAAACCTCTGTACCGAGCTCCTCTGCCACTGCGGCCGAAACCGCCGCGATTATTTCTCCGCGGTTTTCAATAACTGCGGGAGCTGCGGCTACAGGCTGTGGCTCAACCGATATTTCGGTTTTTCGGTTTTTTTTGCCTGCGGTACAAATCGCCCCGATAATATAGCAAAGTATAATTATTGCAATAAGCCCGACAAAAACAACCCCCAAGCCCATTCCTACAACATAAAGATTGGAAACAACATTTTGCAAAATAAGCACCTCCCTCAAGTTTAAGACCTGTTACACTTATTAGTAAAGAGCATTTTCGGGTAGAAAAGCCGAAAAATCAACATATTCTCCCATTTATACTAATTATACACTTAAAGTCAAGCTATTACAATAGGAAATATTCATTTTTAGGAAAAATTTTCACATTTTTTTAAAAAGTGAACAAAATATTCCTCTTTGCTTCGGCGCCGTAAACTACTTAAACTGCCACCTGCGTATGTGCTCCGCTTGTCAGATGGTGATTTCCCCGCGGTGCGGGGAAAATATCGCGAAGCGACAAATAAGGCCCCCTTGCCTAAAGGGGGCTGTCGAACAAAGTGAGACTGGGTGATATTTAATTTGCAGTGACCTAAAAAACAATGTGGTTTCTGCATAAGGTTTAGTTTTTATATCCCTCCGACCTCGCTGAAGGCCACGGGAGGCAAGAGGTTTGCACAGAAGAAAGCCCTATTGCAAACAAAACGGACGGGAGCTGTCCCTACTAAGTTGAAATTTAACCTCCGGGCTGTAAATTTGCCTCCTTCGTGCCGTTATGTATCCCTGTCTCTGAAAAAGTTCCAACGAAAGTGCGCGGCACAAATTCTGAGCCCTGCCGTAACGGCAATGCCCGCAGTCATGGCAATACCGGCACCCAAAGGCTGCCAAAGCAATATGCAGGCCCCCGTACCGATAACGGCGGCACAGGCATAAAAATGCCTGATAAATATTCCCGGGATTTCGCCCGATAAGATATCCCGCAGTATTCCCCCGCCGACGCCGGTTAAAAAGCCTGTGGTGAAAAGCAGGAAAATATGTTTCATACCGTGCATTGCAACCGCCTTTTGCACGCCGATTACGGTAAAAGCGCCGAGACCTATTGCATCCATATACAAAAACACAGCAGCGTGCAGGTGCTCAAAGCGTTGCTTCGGAAAGGCACGGTGAAAAAAGAACATTACAACCGCCACACCGAATGCCACCGCTACATATACCGGCTTTACAAAGGCCACAGGCGGTGTAGCCCCTAAAATCAAATCACGCAGTATTCCTCCGCCGACCGCCGTTGTTATCGCAAGCACGCAAACACCCAGCATATCCATATGCTTTTTCATTGCGGTTAATGCGCCCGAGGCCGCCGCAGCTATCACGCCCAAAAGCTCAAAAGCAAGAATTATTTTTTCGGTCATAATATTTTTCCAATCCGATTTTTTATAATAAAGCACTGCAATAAGCTTTTAAACCGATAATACAGTGCCGAAAAGCTTTAGGGCAACAGGCAGTAAAGAGCCCGTTGCCCTGTCTTTTAAGAAGTTTTACGTTTAATTTCGGCTTTTCCGTTTTCTACCGTATCGGCAGTTACGGTGATACACTCTATACCGTCATCCGACGGAGCCTCGAACATAAAAGGCTGTAAAATACCCTCAATTATCGAACGGAGACCTCGAGCACCTGTTTTTCGCTCCACGGTAAGCTCTGCAATGCGTTCAAGTGCCTTATCATCAAATTCAAGCTTAATTCCGTCAAGCTCAAAAAGCACCTGATATTGCTTAATAAGCGAATTTTTCGGCTCGGTCATAATGCGCACAAGTGTGGCCTTATCCATACCGCGAAGCGCCGTTATTACCGGCAAACGCCCCACAAGCTCTGGGATTAAGCCGAACTTAACAAGATCACGGTGTGTTACAAGGCTTGCCGCGGCTTCCGCCTCAACGGAATTAGGCGCTTTAACATCCGCACCGAAGCCGAGGCTGCTGCCGCCGACACGTCGTTCGATAACCTTTTCTATGCCGTCAAACGCACCTGCGCAGATAAACAGTATATTCGATGTGTCAATCTGTATAAATTCCTGCTGTGGGTGCTTTCGCCCGCCCTGCGGCGGAACGTTGGAAACGGTCCCCTCCAAAATTTTAAGCAGAGCCTGTTGCACACCCTCGCCGCTGACATCACGGGTTATTGAAGCATTTTCGGATTTGCGGGCGATTTTATCAATCTCATCAACATATATTATACCGCGCTCGGCACGCTCTACATCATAATCCGCAGCCTGAATAAGCCGCAAAAGGATGTTTTCAACATCCTCACCGACATAGCCTGCCTCGGTAAGGGTTGTGGCATCGGTAATTGCAATCGGCACATCAAGCATTTTAGCCAAGGTTTGTGCAAGCAGTGTTTTACCTACACCCGTGGGTCCTAACATTAAAACATTGCTCTTGCCAAGCTCAACCTCGGTGCCCTCATTCTTGAAAATACGCTTATAATGATTGTAAACCGCAACCGAAAGTGTTTTTTTGGCCTCATCCTGACCGATAACATATTCATCAAGCTTAGCCTTGATTTCCTTTGGCTTTGGCAATACAAAGTCCGCCTTAGCGGCTTTTTTGTGCTTGTGCGAGCCCGCATCACGGTCATCAAAAAGCAGCGCATCGCAATACTCTATGCAATTATCGCAAATATAAACACCGGGGCCCTCAACAAGGCGGGTTACCTCATCCTGCGTTTTACCGCAAAATGAGCAACGTATTTCATTGTTCCTGTCATTAGGCATTTGCAAACCTCTATCTCTTGGAAATTACTTTGTCAATAAGGCCGTATTCGGCAGCCTCGGTGGCAGTCATAAAGTTATCCCTTTCGGTATCTGCCTGAATTTGCTCAAGCGGCTTTCCGGTTTCGGCAGCCAAAATCTTATTAATATTAGTGCGAATGTGCTCAATATGCTGAGCATGAATAAGAATATCGGTTGCCTGACCCTGTGCCTGACCCAAGGGCTGATGAATCATAATTTCACTGTTGGGCAGTGCAAGGCGCTTACCCTTAGTGCCGGCCGCCAGCAAAAAGGCGCCCATACTTGCCGCCATACCCATACAAATGGTGCTTACATCGCACTTAATATACTG
>CAZKUO010000048.1:0-11376 GCA_964555975.1 uncultured Ruminococcus sp.
TCCCGCACTAACTTCCACCTCTTTCCTACTGTGGAACTTACTTTGGGAATTAACGTTAGCTTTTCTACAGAAAAGAAATTAAAATCAGCCGAATTTACAAATTATTAATAAACTTCTTAAATGTTTGCTTTATAGTAGGTGTGAGAGATGATCGGGGGAGATAAGATTATGAAAAATCGAAAAATACTTATTGCCGATGATGAGGAACGTATTGTAAAGCTGTTATCGGATTTTTTAACAGCCGCCGGCTATGAAGTGATTTCGGCTGCGGACGGGGCTAAGGCGCTCGGCGTTTTTTCATCCGAGCCGGATATTGCACTTGCCGTGATAGATATTATGATGCCCGAGGTGGACGGCTGGGCGGTAACGCGCGAAATACGGCGCAGCAGTGATATACCGATTATTATGCTTTCGGCACGCGCCGAGGAATTTGATTTGCTTACCGGCTTTGAAGCCGGCATTGACGAATACGTAACAAAGCCTTTTTCGCCGGCGGTGCTTGTTAAAAGAATAGATGCGCTTTTAAAGCGCAGTGAGGGTACCGTTTGTGAGGAAAAGGAATGTAATAAGGGACTTGTGATAGACAGCGATGCTTTTATGGCCTATATAGACGGTGACGCGCTTGAGCTTACCCTTAAGGAATTTGAGCTGCTTTCCTACCTTTACGATAATTCGGGTCGGGTTTTAACACGTGACCAGCTGCTTAATGCCATTTGGGGCTATGATTATTTGGGTGATTCCCGCACGGTGGATTCGCATATTGCCCGCTTGCGCACCAAGCTCGGCGATTACGGCTCCGCACACCTTAAAACCGTTTACGGAATGGGGTACAAGCTTGAAATTTAAGAATTTAAAATCACAGCTCTGGTTTAATCTGTTTATACGTATTGCCGTTATATTTGCGGCATTTGTGCTCATTTTATCCCTTGCAAACGTAACATTGCTTGTGAATTTTTTTGTCTTTAAGGAAAAGGCGGCTTTAAAGGAACAGCTTGAAATTGTGGAACAGCTTGATTTTAACAACGAAAGCGAGGTTTTGAGCACCCTTTCCGAAATTAACGAGCTTTACAATTTCGATGTTGAAATTTATAAAACCTCGGGGCGAATACTTTACACTACCCACGGCGGGCAGATGATGGATTATTTTTCGCTTAAAAACGATAAATTCATTATGACACATGAGGAAATGCAGCCCACCAAAAGCACCGAATTTGCCGACGGAACGGTTTTTCAAATTGCGGTACGTCGCTTTGAAAACAGAGAGTACCTGCTTTGCCGTAAGCAAATAGGCGGGGATTTGCTGGCCGAGGTAAGAATACAAAAGCAATTGATAGCAAATTCGGCTTCCATAGCCAATCGCTTTATCACCTACGTTTCGTTTGGTTGCTTTGTAATCTCGATTGTTTGGGTGCTGATTTTCGCAAAGCAGTTTTCGCGGCCGATAACCGAAATAAACCGTGTTACCGAAGCCATTACACAATTGAAATTCGACGAAAAGCTGAAAATCGACCGCAGCGACGAAATAGGCAGACTTGCCTGCTCTGTTAATGCACTTTCCGAATCGCTTAAAACCGCACTCGGTGAATTAACCGAAACAAACGCGCGCTTGCGGGATGATATTGAGGCAGAGCGCAGGCTTGATGCTATGCGGCGCGGCTTTGTTGCCAATGTTTCGCATGAGCTTAAAACACCCATAGCCATTATAAGCGGCTATGCCGAGGGCTTGAAGCTTAACATAAACGCCGCCTCGCGTGAAGAATACTGTAATACCATAATAGATGAAAGCAACCGTATGAATAAATTGGTTTTGAGCATTTTGGAGCTTTCAAGGTATGAATCGGGGCAAATACCCTTAAATCGCTCCGATTTTGATATTTCTCAGCTTGCCGATGATATGCTGAAGCGCATTTTCACGGGGCGCAGCATAAAAGCGGAGTGCCGCATACCTTACGGGCTTATTATAAATGCTGACCCGCTCCAAACCGAGCAGGTGCTTAAGGCTTATCTTGAAAATGCCGCTTCACATACCCCCGAGCACGGCACTGTTACCGTAACGTCCGAGCAGAGCGGCGGCGTGGTGCGGATTTCGGTTATAAACACCGGCAGCCACATAAGCGAGGAAAAAATGCCGCAAATTTGGCAAAGCTTTTTCAGGGGTGATTCATCCCACAAGAGGGAAAGCAGCCGCTTCGGTTTAGGGCTTTCCATAGTTTCCGCAATAATGAAGCTGCACGGCCGCAGCTGCGGAGTGTACAATACAGAGGATGGTGTTTGCTTCTGGTTTGAGGCAGATGCCGCGGCACCCGCATTACCGTCATAATTGTTTTTTAAACGGCATAGTCTTCTATGTAGTCCGACTCAGTCCGACTGAAAGGAGAGTATGCCGTTTTGAAAAAAATAACAGTACTGCTATCGGTTATATTGATTTTTTCAAGCTGCCTTGCCGCCGCTGCCGAGGGTGCAAAAACCGTATCAAGTGAATGTGATATTTCCGATGTAAATATTCCGCTTGACAGCACACCCGTTAATGCCGCAATAGGCCAAACAATCGAAATAGGCGCAAAAGCGGTTATTCTTATGGAGCCGAACACCCGCACCGTGCTTTACGAAAGCAACGGTGATGAAAGGCTTTCACCGGCATCCATAACCAAAATAATGTCACTTTTGCTTATTGCCGAGGCTATTGACCGCGGGGATATATCTACCGAAACGCCGGTAACCGCAAGTGAGCACGCCGCCGCTATGGGCGGCTCGCAAATATGGCTTGAGCCGGGTGAGGCCATGACGGTGGATGACCTGCTTAAGGCAACGGTTATAGCCTCTGCCAATGATGCCTGCGTTGCCTTGGCCGAGGCCGTTGCCGGCAGTGAGGAGGGCTTTGTTGCACTTATGAACGAGCGCGCCGCAGAGCTCGGAATGAGCAACACTCACTTTATAAACTGCACCGGGCTTGATGCCGAGGGGCACTACACCTCGGCCTATGATGTTGCGGTTATGTCATCTGAGCTTATAGGCCACGGAATTATTAAAAATTATTCCACCGTTTGGATGGATACCCTGCGTGACGGTAAAAGCGAGCTTGTTAACACAAACAGGCTTGTACGGTTTTACGAGGGCACAACCGGCCTTAAAACCGGCACAACGGGAGCGGCTAAGTACTGTGTTTCGGCAACGGCCGAAAGAAACGGGCTTGAACTGGTTGCGGTGGTAATGGCGGGGGAGAGCACCAACGAGCGTTTTAACGGCGCAAAAAAGCTGCTCGATTACGGCTTTGCCAACTACAATTTTTCGGTAATAGATGCGGAAATCGGAAAAGCCGAAGCACCCGAAATTTTGCGCGGAGTGAAAAAAACGGTTAAAATCGCGGCCGACGGTCAGCTCAGCGTGCTGCTGCCGAAAAACACTTCGGGTGAGATAACAAGAGAAACCGTATTTTCGGAGAATTTAATCGCCCCGATAAAAAAAGGAGCAACCGTGGGCACCGTTACCGTAAAAATGGGGGATAACCCGCTCGGCGAAATTCCGATTATCGCCGCAGAGAGCGTGGAGCGGCTTACAATAGGCTTTTCAATCGGCAGAATTCTCAAGGGATTTCTGCAATTATAGAGAATTATAAAACTTTTAATGAATTAATGCTTTTGCCACTTGAAAAAAGAGGAAATATATTGTAGAATAGAAGCAGAGATAATTCGTAAGCGTTTTATCACACTAAAGTAAATGAACAGGTAAGGGATTTTAAATGGCAATTAAGTTTAATTCATCGTATGCCGCCTCTTTTATCAGGGAAAATGACCTGAAGGGGCTTGAAGCACAGGTTAATGCCGCACATAAGCTTATTAACGACGGCACGGGCCTCGGCAATGACTTTTTGGGTTGGGTAAGCCTGCCTGCCGATTATGACAAGGCGGAGTTTGCACGGATTAAGGCCGCAGCCGCAAAAATTCAGTCCGATACCGATGTGCTCGTGGTAATAGGCATTGGCGGCTCCTATCTCGGGGCACGCGCGGCAATTGAATTTTTAAAGGGTCCGTTTTACAATAATCTTCGCGGTAACGCACCCGAAATTTATTTTGCCGGCAACAGCATAAGCGGCTCCTATCTTGCGGATATTAAGGAGCTTTGCCGAGGCAAGCGTGTTTCGGTTAACATTATTTCCAAATCGGGCACAACTACCGAGCCCGCAGTGGCTTTCAGGGTGCTGCGTGATATGCTTGAGGAGCAATACGGTGAGGCGGAAGCCGCAAGGCGTATTTACTGCACTACCGATAAGGCACGCGGTACACTTAAAAAGCTTGCCGATGAAAAGGGCTACGAGTGCTTTGTGGTGCCCGATGATGTGGGCGGCAGATTTTCCGTGCTTACGGCAGTGGGTCTTCTTCCGATTGCGGCTGCCGGTGCCGATATTGATGCACTTATGAGCGGTGCCGCGGAAGCTATGCGTGAATATAACAATCCCGATATGTTCAAAAACGACTGTTACCTTTACGCCGCACTTCGTAACGCATTTTACCGCAAGGGTAAGTCGGTTGAGCTGCTTGTAAGCTACGAGCCGAGATTTACTATGATGGCCGAATGGTTCAAGCAGCTTTTCGGTGAGAGTGAGGGTAAGGATAATAAGGGCCTTTTCCCCGCATCCGTAACATTTTCAACCGACCTTCATTCAATGGGGCAGTACATTCAGGACGGTGCCCGCCTTATGTTTGAAACGGTGGTCACCTTCGGTGAGAGCGATAAGGATGTAATAATAGAGGAAGCTGCCGATAACGGCGACGGGCTTAACTTCCTTGCAGGCAGAACAATGTCCTACGTTAATTCAAAGGCCTTTGAGGGAACCGTGTTGGCTCACACCGACGGCGGCGTGCCCAACCTGGTGATTAATGTTGATAAGCCGGATGAGGAAAACCTCGGCAGACTTATTTATTTCTTTGAAAAGGCCTGTGCGCTTTCGGGTTATATGCTCGGTGTAAATCCGTTTGATCAACCCGGTGTTGAAAGCTACAAGAAAAATATGTTCGCACTGCTCGGCAAGCCCGGCTATGAGGCACAAAAGGCTGAGCTTGAAGCACGCCTGAACGGTTAAATTGCTGCCTAAGGCAGTTAAATATAAAAGGAGTTGGTACTAATGATTAAGCTCATTATCGGAAAAAAAGGCTCGGGTAAAACCAAAAGATTGGTGGATATGGTAAATGCCGCGGCGCAGGCAAGCCTCGGCAATGTCGTATGCATTGAAAAGGGAGATACCTTAACATATTCCGTAACACATAAAGCACGCCTTATAGATGCAGAAAGCTACGGCATTGCCGGCTACGGCGAATATTACGGTATGGTTGCCGGAATTAAGGCAGGCAATAACGATGTTACACATATTTTCGGTGATGCAACACTCAGAATCGGCAAGCGCGATTATGAAAAGCTTACCGCATTTCTCGAAAGAATTTCCGCCATTGCCGATGTTGAATTTGTGTTCACCGTTTCTGCCGATAAGTCAGAGCTGCCGAGCAAGCTGTTTGATATAGCAGAGGTTATTTAAATATTCCTAACATATAAGTGATTTAAAGGGACTGTTACGTTTGTTAAACGGACAGTCTCTTTTTTTGCACTTAAATTGTATTCTCTCCTTGAATTTTTATAATCAAATTATCAAAAATTCAAGGAGTGTTTAAAATGTCAAAACGCGGAGAAAACATTTACAAAAGAAAGGACGGAAGATGGGAGGGCAGATACCTAAAGGAAAATAAAAAATACGGCTATATTTACGGGCAAAGCTATAAAGACGTGAAAAACCGGCTGAATATTGCCAAGGTCACCCTTAAAAACGGGAATGACAAAACAAAAATCTCGGTTTTGTGCGATAAATGGCTTGCCTACAAGTCGGGCTGCGTAAAGGAATCAAGCCTTTCAAAATACAAAAGCCTTACCGAAAAGCATATAAAGCCGTATTTTGAAAAAATTTCGGTTGAAAAAATCAATAAATATGCGGTTGAAGAATTTGCAAAAAACCTCACGGAAAAAGGCTATTCGGCCAAAACAGTTAAAATAACACTTTCCGTATTAGAGGGGGTTCTTTCATATTCGGGTATTAAAATAGATTTTTCGTTTAAACGGTTTGTTGCGAAAGCGCAAAATAAAGAAACCAGAATTTTAACCGAAAAAGAGCAAAAAAGTCTGGAAAAGTATTTGCTGCGCGGCAGTGACCCATGCAAGGCAGGGGTGCTCACGGCACTTTACACCGGAATAAGAATAGGCGAGCTGTGTGCACTTAAGTGGGAAAACATAAGCCTTGCCGACGGCTACATAAAAATAACAAGCACCCTGCAACGTATTCAACAGCTCGACAGCACCGCTCGGGAAAAAACAAAAATTATTATAACCGAGCCTAAAACCCCGTCCTCAAAGCGAATAATACCGCTGCCCGATTTCATTATAGGAAAGCTGCGTGATATGGAAAATAAAAAATCGGCTTACCTGCTTACGGGTGCCGAAAAATTTATTGAACCGCGAGGGCTCACTTATGAATTTAAAAAATATCTTAAGGAATGCGGTATTGACGATATTAATTTCCACGCACTGCGCCATAGCTTTGCAACCCGTTGCGTAGAGGCCGATTTTGAACCGAAGACCCTTTCTGAAATCTTGGGTCACAGCTCTGTTACCACAACGCTTGGAATTTATACACATCCATCACTTGAATATAAGCGCGCGAGTATCAATAGATTGGCTTCACCTACTGTTTAGCTTTGCTTTTTCAGGCTTCCTTGCCTTCCTCTGACGAGGGTTACTCCCCAACAGTGTGGGGAGATGTCACGCAGTGACAGAGGGGACCGCACCCGTCAGAGGGAGCTTTATTGGCTTGTGCTATTTTGCTTTCGCCCTACGGTGTGGTTAGAAGTTACGCAGTGATATTTATCCCCATTTTAGGCAAGGAAGCGGAAAGACTACGTTAGGCAAAGGATTTTTATTACTGTTTACGTATTAAAGCGAGCACGCGTGTGATTACGGGGCTTAAGATTATATTCACTGCAAGCTCAAACAGGAAATTAAAGCCCGCAAGCCCTATGAATAGGTATGCGGCGGTGCCGCTGTAGCCCAAGGCGGAGCCCCATTCCTTTACGGTATCAAGGAAGAAGACCGCACAGCCGAGCAGAAAAACACCGGTGTTTACAATGGGGCAAACCGCCGCGGCCGCAACGACAGCCACATAGCGGTTGAATTTTTCAAGCGCCTTATAGGTAAGCCCCGCGGCAAGCCCACAGGCGGCGCCTTTAACCAGAACTGTTACAAATGTGCCGAAAACATCAACCGCCAAAAATGCCGAGGCATCGCCGCTCAGAAGCACAACCACCCCGAAAACAAAGCCGAGCCAGGTGCCTATTTTAACCCCGCAGCAGGCGGCACCGATTACTATGGGTACCAGCACAAGCGAGATTGAAAAGGGGCCGAAGCGAATAAAAGCCCCAACTGCCTGCAAAACTGCCACAAGAGCCGTGAGTACGGCACCGAGAACGAGTGTTTCAGTTTTTTTTCTTTTTTCATTTGACATTAATATTACCTCCGATATTCTCCCACGCGGGGTAGAATTCATAATAATATATATAAACGTGCACAGCACGTGATATTAATTGTTTTTTTCGTAAATTGCCCTCAGCCCGTCGAGCAAAAGATTTTCGTTATAAATTATATTTTTTCTGCAATGGGCTATAATTTCCCTTGAAAGGCCGCCGGTGGCAACAAAGGTGGGTGTTTCACCGAGCTCCTCTTCAATTTTTTCCAAAAGCCCGTCAAGCATGGCGGCGGTGCCGTAAACCAAACCCGATTGCATACATTCAACTGTGTTTGAGCCTATAACGGAGGGCGGTGCCTCAATGGGAATTGAGGGTAATTGAGCGGTATTTGCCGCAAGTGCTTTAAGAGTAAGGCGCACCCCGGCCGCGATAACGCCGCCCAAAAAGGCACCGTTTTTATCAAGCACGCTTACAGTTGAGGCGGTGCCCATATCAATTATAACGCAGGGGAGGGTATATTCCTCAAGCGCACCTACGGCCCCCGCAACAAGGTCGGCACCGAGCTGTGCCGGATTATCTATTTTTATATTAAGCCCGGTTTTAACCCCGGGACCCAATATCAGCGGAACAATGTGGCAAAGCCGTGAAACCGCACCGCTTATGCTCACCGTGGCCGCGGGAACCACAGAGGAAATTATGCAATCCTCAATATCCTCCGCGCTTTGCCCGTAAAGTGAGAGTATGCTGTTTATCTCAACAGCATATTGGTCGGCGGTTTTTCCGTGATCGGTAGAAAGCCTTGCAGTGAACGAAAGTATGCCCGAATCGTATGTGCCGAGGGTTATATTGGTATTGCCTATATCAATTGTAAGCAGCATTTTCATCACTCCCGTTACATTATATCCGCTGTGGGACACAAAATCAATAAATTTGTTGACAAAAGCGAAAAAAACTGTTATAATACGGTTTGCTGATTATGAAAAATTAGCTCCTTGCTCCGCTTGGCGGGGCCAAAAGTCCAAAGGGAGGTGCAAAAAGTAATGACAAATAAGTACGAGGCTGCCATTGTTTTTTCTGTTGCGCAGGGTGAGGATGCCACTGCCGCTTTAAAGGAAAAATTCAATGCTCTTATCGAGAAAAACGGCACAATCGAAAATGTTGACGATTGGGGCAAGCGTCGCCTTGCGTATCTCATCAATGATGAGGCTGAGGGCTACTACGTTTTCTTCACCTTTGAAAGCGAGCCGTCTTTCCCGGCAGAGCTTGAGCGTATCGCAAAGATTACCGACGGTGTTCTTCGCGTTATGACCGTTAAGAAATAAGGAGAAAACGAAAATGTTTAATTTAGTGGTTCTAACAGGCCGCCTTACGGCCGACCCGGAGCTTAAAACAACCGGGAGCGGGCTTTCCGTTACTTCTTTTTCCATTGCCGTTGACAGGCGCTTTCGCTCAGGCGAAGAAAGGCAAACTGATTTTATTAACATAGTTGCCTGGCGCCAGCAGGCGGAATTTATTGCGAAATATTTTAAAAAGGGTAACCTTATCGGTATCGAGGGCTCAATTCAAACCCGTAAGTATACCGATAAGAACGGTAACAACAGAACCGCTTTTGAGGTTGTTGCAAACAATGTTCAGTTTGTGGAATCAAAGCGTGATTCCGCACCTGCGGGCAGCTCTGAGCAGGGGCCGTCCTACAGTAATGCCGGCAGTAACGATTTTGCCGACTTGGGCGATATGTCGGATGACGATTTGCCATTTTAATGATTTGATTTTATCATAATTCTCATATATGGGGAGGCTTATACAGTGGAGAACGAGAGAAACGACAGAATGCACAGAAAAGCTCGCAAAAAGGTTTGCCATTTCTGTGTTGACCGTGTGGAAGCTATAGACTATAAGGATGTTGCACGTCTTCGCAAGTTTATTTCCGAGCGTGCTAAAATACTTCCGCGCCGTGTTACCGGCACCTGTGCCGCACATCAGCGCGAGCTCACAACCGCAATAAAGCGTGCACGCCAAATAGCACTTCTTCCTTACGTGAACGATTAATTCACCAAAGCCTTCGGTTTTTTTGCCGAAGGCTTTTTTAAAGAACAGCGGAGGTGCGCTTTATGAAAAAATACACTTCGTCATCACCCGAGGCCACCGAGCAGATAGGCTTTAAGCTGGGGAGCGTGCTTCACGGCGGTGAGGTGATTGCCTTTCGCGGGGGGCTCGGTATGGGTAAAACCTGTTTTACGCGTGGGCTTGCGCGGGGGCTTGGCTTCACGGGCGCTGTAACCTCGCCCACATTTGCCCTTGTAAACGAATATATCGGCGGTAGGCTGCCGCTCTATCATTTTGATATGTACCGAATAACCGATTGGGAGGATTTGTATTCCTCCGGCTTTTTCGAGTATTCCGAGGTCGGCGGTGTTATTGCGGCCGAATGGAGCGAAAACATTGAAAATGCACTGCCCGACTGTACAATTACGGTGAAATTTGAGCAGACGGGTGAAAACGAACGCACAATAACGGTTTACGGTGCGGATGAATTAAATTTAACTGACTACGGTGAGTGATATGAAAATTTTAGCCTTGGAATGCTCGGCGGGGCCTGCCTCCGCCGCGATAATAACAGATGGGAATGTTACCGCACATTCCTTTGTAAACGTTAAGCTTACACATTCGCAAACGCTTTTGCCGATGCTTGAAGCTCTGCTTTCAGCCTCAAAAACCGAGCTTGATGAAATAGAAGGTATTGCCGTTACAAACGGTCCCGGTTCTTTTACGGGTATTCGCATAGGCATAAGTGCCGTAAAGGGGCTTGCAATGCCGCGCAGTTTGCCGTGTGCGGGGGTTTCAACGCTTTTGGCTATGGCGTATAATTACCGTGACACCGATTGCACGCTCTGTGCCGTTATGGATGCGCGCCGAAGCCAGGTTTACAATGCACTGTTTGATATAAGCGGCGGCAAAATCACACGTCTGTGTGAGGACAGAGCACTTCTTTGTGAGGAGCTTGCGGAAAATTTAAAAAAAATGTCGCAAAACGGCGGAAAGCGTGTTATAATAGTCGGAGACGGTACGGAGGTCTTTTATCCCTTTGTTAAGGATTTGCCGCAGGTAACCCTTTCTTCGCCCGAACGCAGATTTCAGAATGCGGTTTCGGCGGCATTTGCGGCAGAGGAAATTTTTGCATCGGGCGCAGCGTTACCCCCCGAAAAACTACTGCCTGTGTATTTAAGGCTTCCGCAGGCCGAACGGGAATTAAGAAAAAAAGAGGTGAGCTTATGAAAATAGCTATAGGCTGTGATCACGGCGGCTTTGAGCATAAAAACGCAATTGCCGAGCACCTTAGGTCCTTAGGCTATGAGGTGGAGGATTTCGGAATTTACGAAAATGCACCTGTTGATTATCCTGAAATTGCCTTAAAGGTTGCAAACAGCATAAAAAGCGGGAAGAATGAATTGGGAATACTTGTTTGCGGCACCGGTATAGGTATGTCACTCGCGGCAAACAAGGTGCACGGTATAAGAGCTGCCGCCTGCAGTGAGCATTTTTCCGCAAAATACACACGTCTTCACAACAATTCCAACATACTTTGCCTCGGCGGCAGGGTTATAGGTGTGGGAACGGCAATTGAGCTGAGTGAAATTTTTGTTCGCACCGAATTTGAGGGCGGAAGACATCAGCGCCGAATTGATATGATAACCGAAATTGAAAACCGGGAGGATATTTAAAATGAAGGACAATGTATTTATTATGGATCACCCGCTTATACAGCATAAGCTTTCCATTCTGCGTGACGAAAAAACAGGTTCAAAGCAGTTCCGTGAGCTTGTAAGTGAAATTGCAATGCTTATGTGCTATGAATCTACAAGAGATTTACCTC
>CAZKUO010000049.1:0-10948 GCA_964555975.1 uncultured Ruminococcus sp.
CAGTATATATTTTGCCGGGCTACACACACAATATTATAAATCTCTCGGAAACGGATGATTTGGTAACTATTATGTGGGCGAATGAGCGATTTAGCCCGGAGCGCCCCGATACTTATTTTGAAAAGGTGTAAGATGAATATAACAAAAGAACAAAAAGCACTTTTAAGCCTTGTCTCCAACAGCCTTTTCGGCACAAAAAAAGAAATACCGAGTGATACGGATTATAATAAGCTTTTAACTGAAAGCAGGCAACAGGCTGTTACGGCATTGGCTTTTAAAAACGTGGTTTTGCCGGAGTATACAGAGGATCAAAACGCGGTGTTCGCAGCACTCGCAGTCAATTCGAGAATATTTTCAAATCACACCCTTCTTCACGGAATAATGCAAGAGGCGGGAATACCTTATACAATACTAAAGGGCGCGGCTTCTGCCTACTATTATCCCGATCCTATTTTCAGGGCAATGGGGGATGTGGACTTTCTTGTAAGAAAGGAAGATATACCTAAGGCAACCGAGGTTTTAAAGCAAAGGGGCTTTAAGCCTTGGGAGGAGGAGCATATCTGCCATATCGTCTTCCGCAATGAAAGAATACATCTTGAAATGCACTTTGACCCCGCGGGAGTGCCGAACGGCAAGGCCGGTGAAAATGTACGGGAATATATCTCTGATATGATAGAAACCTCAAGTCTTGTTACAAACGAGCTTTGCACATTTGTAAATCCCGACAAGTTTCATCACGGCTTAATAATGCTTTTGCATATGCAACACCACCTTCTCGCGGAGGGGATGGGTCTTCGCCATCTTTGCGATTGGGCCGTGTTTGTAAATTCCTTTAAAGAGTGCGAATTTGAAGCAGTGTTTAAGGAAAGGCTGCAACGCATTGGACTTTGGAGCTTTGCCAAATCAATAAGCCTCGCGGCAAGCATAGGAATAGGGCTTCCGCAACAGAGCTTTATGGGGAATGACGAGCAGCTTGCCACAGACTTGATTTACGATATTATTTCGGGCGGAAATTTCGGTTCTAAGGATAAAGAACGTTTGTCCGAGGCTATGTTTATATCCAATAGGGGTAAGGACGGTGTAAAGCATTCAAGACCTGTGCAGTTTATGCTTTCCATTAACCAAATAGTATATAACAATTGGAAATTAACAAGAAAACTGAAAATTCTTTTGCCGGCAGGCTGGGTATATTTCGGCTTCAGAAGATTTTTCAGGGAAATTACAGGCAAACGTGAGCCTATGAGATTAAAGGAACTATATGTCGGCAGCAAAAGCAGGAAAGAGCTGTACCGACAACTTCATTTGTTTGAAACGGAGTGTTGAAAATGGAAATCAAAACAGATTACAGTGATATATCCTTTAAAAACAACGGTAAGTTAAAGCTGTTGATAATAGTGGGAACCCGACCCGAAATAATACGCCTTGCCGCGGTAATAAACAAGTGCCGTGAGTATTTCGACTGTATTTTGGCACACACGGGGCAGAACTATGATTATAACTTAAACGGCGTGTTTTTCAAGGATTTAAAGCTTGATGACCCCGAGGTTTATATGGATGCCGTGGGGGATGACCTTGGTGCTACCGTCGGCAATATTATAAATTGTTCATACAAGCTTATGAACCAAATAAAGCCGGATGCATTGCTTATATTGGGGGACACTAATTCCTGCCTGTCTGCAATATCCGCAAAGCGGCTGCACATTCCGATTTTCCATATGGAGGCCGGAAACCGCTGTAAGGATGAATGTCTGCCCGAGGAAACCAACAGAAGAATAGTGGATATTATATCCGATGTTAATTTGGCTTACAGCGAGCACGCCCGCCGCTACCTTGCGGAGTGCGGGCTACCTAAAGAGCGCACCTATGTTACAGGCTCGCCTATGGCAGAGGTGCTGCATAACAATTTAGAGGACATTAAAAGCTCCGATATATTAACAAGGCTTAATTTGGAACCGAAGAAATATATCCTGCTTTCTGCCCACAGGGAAGAAAATATTGATACCGAAAAGAACTTTTTATCTCTTTTCACGGCAATAAACAGGTTGGCCGAAAAGTACGATATGCCGATACTTTACTCCTGCCACCCACGCTCCAAAAAGCGCCTTGCCGACAGCGGCTTTAAGCTTGATGAAAGGGTAATTCAGCACGAACCGCTCGGCTTCCATGATTATAACCATTTGCAGATGAATGCCTTTTGCGTTGTGTCCGACAGCGGCACTCTGCCAGAGGAAAGCAGCTTTTTCACAAGTGTGGGCAATCCGTTCCCGGCGGTTTGCATACGCACCTCAACCGAGCGTCCCGAGGCACTTGATAAGGCTTGCTTTATACTTGCCGGCATTGACGAAAAGAGCCTTTTGCAGGCGGTTACTACGGCAATAGATATGAATGAAAAGAGTGATATAGGCATACCTGTGCCTAATTACACCGATGAAATTGTTTCCACAAAGGTTGTAAAGCTTATTCAGTCTTATACAGGCGTTGTTAACAAAATGGTGTGGAGAAAGAGCTTATATGAAAAAAATCAAACGCTCGGTTAAAATTGTAACGGCGGTTGTGCTTGCATTTTTGATTTTGCTTACGAGCGGAGCGGTGTTTTACTTTTCAAAGCTCGGGCTTTTGCAGTTCAGCAACGGAAAATCAACCGGAGATGTTGATGCGAGCGACAGCGAAACACTTGAAGAAGCAAGCCGAATGGACGAGGCAATTGCGGGCCTTGAGGAAAAGGATTCTGTTGATGCCACGGGCGAGATTTACAAGGACAGCAATTATTTCAACATTTTGCTCATAGGCACAGATGAAAGAACCGATAGCTTCAGCGAAAATGCGCGCGGCGACAGCTGTATGATACTTACCGTAGGCAAAAAGGACGGTTCACTTAAGCTTGTAAGCCTTGAACGCGGTATGGGTGTGCCCATCCTCGACGGAAAGTACAAGGGCCAGTACGATTGGCTCACACACACCTTCCGTTACGGCGGCGCCGACCTTATGATGCGCGAGGTTCGTGAGTGCTTTAAGGTGGATGTGGAACGGTATATCCGCGTGAATTTCAAAACATTTATGCAGGGTATAGAATCGGTCGGCGGGGTAGATATTAATTTAACGGCCGCCGAGGCCGGATATATTAACCTATATACCGGCAAAAAAAGTTATACAGCAGGTGTCAATCACCTTAACGGCGAGGCGGCCTTAGCCTATTCCCGCTGCCGTAAGATTGACAGTGACTGGCACAGAATAGAGCGCCAAAGAACCGTAATTCAGGCAGTGGTTTCCAAGACAAAGGATTTAAGCGTCGGTGAGCTTAACGATTTGCTCAACAATGTGTTGCCGCTTGTGCAAACCAACCTCACAATGCTCGAAATTACCGAATTGCTTTTGCTTTCGCCCAAGTACCGAGGAGCTACCATACAGCAAATGACAGTCCCCATAAGCGGAAGCTACGGCGGAATGAGGGGAATGGGCGGTCGCAGTCTGTTCTCGGTTGATTTCGAGACCAATGCAAAGGCACTTAAGGAATTTATTTACGGTGTGACCGAAAGTCAAGAATAAAGCCCTCTTATCAGGGCTTTATTCATCTGTGTTTTTTCGGTATTTGCCGATTATCGAACATTGTGAAAAAATAGCTTGCTTATTTTAAAACAATGTGGTATAATACCAAATGCTGTTGGAAATATTGAACAGTATGCGCTGATAGCTCAGTTGGATAGAGCATCTGCCTTCTAAGCAGAGGGTCGGGGGTTCGAATCCCTTTCAGCGTGCCAAAAAATCCAAGTCGCAAGGCTTGGATTTTTTAATCACTTGACATTACAGTTTTTTGTAGTATAATATAATTAAAAAGTATTGTAAAACATTATATAAAAATATAGTATAACGGAGGTGCTTTAATGACGGCGATAGCGACAAAAAAGAATTTATTTGCTTCAAATGAATACGCATTGCTGGCGTGGCTGTCGGAGCATCAAACCGAAACCCGCGACGGGCCTGTTGTAATGTTTTCACAGAACGATCTTGTTAAAGAGCACCGGTGCAGTCCCGTGACGATGAATAAGTGGATGAAAGCACTTTGCAAATCCGGCTGTTTGGAGCCTCACAAAAAAAGAGGCAACTACCGCGTAACCGAAGCCGGAAAAGCTGTGATAGACAGAATGCATGAAATAGATGAAATTATCGGAGGAAATAAAGATGGCAAATGAAAGATTGGAACGCTTTACCAAATTGTTAAGGGAGATTTTCGAGCTTGATAAAGCCGATCTTGATTTTGGTATTTACCGTGTTATGAACCTCCGCAAAACGCAGATTGAAGAATTTTTAACCCGCCGACTTCCTCAGATTGTGGAGGAAACACTTGCTCCCTTTGCCGAGGGCGGTAGGGAAGAGATTTGCGCACAGATAGCGGAAATCGAAACCAATGCTGCGCAGTTTGGTATGGATGTTAATTCCCTGCCGGAGAATAACCCCATGGGGCGGAAATACCGTGCACTGCAAAAGCAGTTGGCAGAGGGAGCGGATCTTTCGGCTTTGGAAACCGATGTCTATTCCGCACTTTACTCGTTTTTTAACCGTTACTATGAGGAGGGTGACTTTATTTCCAAGCGCCGTTACAAGGAGGGCGTGTATGCTATCCCCTATGAGGGCGAGGAAGTGAAGCTCTACTGGGCAAATCAGGATCAGTATTATATTAAGACCGGCGAAAGCTTTAAGGATTACACCTTTGTTTTTGACGGTATTACCGTGCATTTCCGCTTGGTGGATGCAACCACGGAGCAGAATAATAATAAAGAAAGCAAGGATACCAAGCGTACCTTTATGCTCTTTACCGAGAATGAAGAAAGCTATCCCGGAATTAAAACCTTTGAGTATGATGCCGAGGCACGCGAAATTGTTATCCGCTTCGTGTACGATATTCCCGAGGATAAGAAGCGCAAGTATGCTGAGGAAAATTATACCGCAATTACACAATGGCTGATTTCGCTGCGTAAGGCAGAGCTGAATCCGCTGATTGCGCCGATTCTGACCGGCAAAGGCAAGGAAACGACAACACTTTTGGAAAAGCACCTAAAGAGCTATGTTGCAAAGAATACCTTTGATTATTTCATTCACAAGGATCTGCACGGCTTTCTTACCCGAGAGCTTGATTTCTTCATCAAGAGTGAGGTTATGCATTTGGAGGATTTGGACACGGGCAGTGAAGCGCGTGTGGAGACCTACCTTGCCAAGATTAAGGCTATAAAGCGCGTGGGTAAGATTATTATTGATTTTCTCGCACAAATTGAGGATTTTCAGAAAAGGCTGTGGCTCAAAAAGAAATTTGTAGTGGAAACCAATTGGTGTATTACGCTTGATAAGATAGATGAAGCCTTTTGGTCGGAGATAATTGCAAACAAAGCTCAGCTTGACGAATGGATTGCTATGTATGCCATTGATGAAGCCGAGGGGTGGAGCAATCCTCCCACAGTGGATTTTCTGCGCCGAAACAAAAACCTGATTGTTGATACCAGGCACTTTTCGGAGAAATTCAAATACTCATTACTTGAGAGTATTCCGAATTTGGATGAGCAGACCGACGGCTTAATGCTCAACAGCGATAATTTTCAAGCAACAAGAATGTTAGAGGAACGCTTTAGGTGCAAGGTGAAATGTGTGTATTTGGATCCTCCTTACAACACAAATGAAGCCTCATTTATTTATAAAAATAACTACAAGCATTCTTCTTGGGCAGCTATGATTTCTGACCGTGTAAGCGCGGCATACAGGACGCTTGACGAAGACGGCGTTTTGATGATTACCATTGATGACGAGGAACTGTATGATTTAAAGGCCGTGTTGGATTCTATAATAGGTACGGAACGGTATATCGGCACAATAGTTATTCAAAGCAATCCCCGCGGACGCGGCATAAACAGCTTTTACGCAACCTGTCACGAATATTGCCTTTGCTATGCAAAAAATCCGGAGCTGACGGAAATAATCGACTGTGAGCTTACTGCCGAGCAGGAAAGCGAGTATACCGGCGGTGATGATGAAATTGCATATCGTCTGCTCCCGTTCAGGCGCAGCGGAGGCTGGTCCACCCCGGAGGACAGACCCAATTCCGAATTTTCGCTTTTCTTTGACGAAAACGGAAAGCTTTTTGCAGTGGGCGGCGAACGAAAAGAAGAAGTCCCCGCCGAGTATGCCCCGTCCTGCATACTGACCTTGGAGGACGGAACGGTGGTATCGCACAGTGAAAGCGAATTTTTGAAAAAATATCCCTCCGCATTCAAAATAATGCCCACCGATACAAGCGGACTTCGCCGTGTTTGGCGCTGGTCGGACAGAGAGAAAATTTTGCGTGCCGGCGCAGCAGGCGATTTTGTTTTGAAAACAGAAAAGAATTATGCTTATGTTCAGCTAAAGGACAGAATCAAGGGCGGTCGAAAGCCCAAAACAATATGGTTCGATTCAAAATACGATTCTTCCTCACATGGAACAAACCTGCTTAAAAATATGTTTGGGGAACGAAATGTATTCGGTTTCCCTAAATCCGTGTATTCTACAGAGGATTCTTTACATTCGGTTGTGGGGAATGATGAGCAGAGCATTGTGCTTGACCTTTTCGGCGGCTCCGCAACAACCGGTCACGCAGTAACCCTGTTGAACAGAAAGGATCAAAAAAAGCGCAAATACATTTTGGTTGAAATGGGCGAATATTTTGATACGGTCACAAAGCCGCGTATGCAAAAGGTCGTTTATGCTCCCGAGTGGAAAGCGGGCAAACCGCAGCGGCGTACCGACGGTATATCCCAAATTATCAAATATATGCGGCTTGAAAGCTATGAGGATGCGCTCTCAAATATTGAGCTTTCGGATAACGGCGGCACAACGGCATCACTGTTAGGTGATGACTATTTAATTCATTATATGGTGGATTTGGAAAGCCGCGACAGTCTGTTAGATATAGATGCCTTTGCAAACCCATTTGCCTATACCATGAAAATAACCGAAAAGAATGAGTGCAGGGAGCGAAGCATTGATCTGTGTGAAACCTTTAATTATTTAATTGGTTTAACCGTCACAAATCAGAGCGCAATTTCCTGCTTTTTAAGCAAACCGGCAGAAGCTCCCGTATATGAGGGAGCTGTGGATTTGATTGGTGACATCGGCGGCCAATATGCATTCCGTCAAATTGAGGGCACCTTGCCCGACGGTCGTCGTGCACTGGTCATCTGGCGCACCGTAACAGATGATGTGCTTGCCTCGAATGCGGCACTGGATGCATATTTCACACGTTATCGCAAAAATGCCGAAGCCCGCAGGTATGATATTATTTTTGTGAACGGCGACAGTAATTTGGAAAATCTGCGCCGCGGTAACGAGACTTGGAGCGTTCAGGTAACGGAGCTTGAATTCAAGAAGCGTATGTTTGAGGAGGTGTAAGCCATGGCAAGAAAAACCGCACCGCAGGCTTCCTTTGACGATAAGCTTGTGCTGTTTCGCTATTTTTTAAACGAATTGGGAATTGACTCTGTTACCGGCCTCGGTGAGAAATTGAACAGCACCGAATATGAGGGCGTAAACGAAAGCGGCAACACCTACTTTTATGAGTGCATTGCCCACATAAGCAAAATGAGGGGTGCGGCAGTAGCCCCGGAAAAATTGCGGCTGTATGATGAAAACATCTGCCGTCATACTCGGCAGATAGCTGAAAAGCGCGGGGAATTTAAGTGGAAATACTTTCAGTATGTTGCACTGCTTTTTACGGAAATATATTTAGATCGCTACTTTTCGGATGCGGAAGCATTTTGCGCGGATTTAAATGCATGGCTGGCTGAAAAGAAAGCCGAGGCTCAAGGTCTTATTGATTTTCAGCCATACACACCGGCTAAGCTGAACAAGCTTGCATTTATGTGTGCTACCGGAAGCGGTAAAACGCTGATTATGCATATGAACATTCTGCAATTTCTTCACTATTTTAAACGCGCCAAGCGCCTGAACAGCAAGCTTGCCGTTAATAAGATAATTGTACTCGCCCCAAACGAGGGTATGAGCAAGCAGCACCTTGAAGAACTTGCACTGTCTTCCATCCCCGCGGCTATGTTTGAAAAGGAGGGCAGAATAAAAACCGAACGCGACGAAGTAATTGTGATTGATATGAACAAGCTGAAGGAAGAAGGCAAGGTAAAGACCGTCTCTGTTGACAGCTTTGAGCAGAATAATCTGGTGCTGGTTGATGAGGGCCACAGAGGACTTTCGGGCGAGGTGTGGTACGATTACCGCACACGCCTTTCGGCCGAGGGCTTTGCATTTGAGTATTCAGCCACATTTAAGCAGGTGTTAAACGCCAATGCCATAGGCAACACGCAAAAGGCAAAGGATGAGCGTGCCCTGATGGAGGAATACGGGAAATCAATTATTATGGATTATTCCTATAAGTATTTCTACAATGACGGCTATGGCAAGGATTACCGCATTTACAATTTGCAAAAAAGCATTGTGGAGGAACAGCGTCGGCTGTATCTGGTGGGATGCCTGCTGTCATTCTATCAGCAGATGAAGTTGTTTGAAACCAAGGCAGATGAGTTGCGGAAATTTAACATTGAAAAGCCGCTTTTGGTGTTTGTGGGTAACCGCGTTACGGCACCGGTAAAGAGCGGCAGCCTAACACAGGCAGAAAAAGAATTGCTTACAGATGTAGAGGAAGTGCTGGTTTTTCTAAACGACTTTTTAAGCGACCGCACTAAGGCCATTGAAAGCATACGAGCGGTTTTGAATGAGGATACCGGCTTATATGATGCCTCGGGCAGAGATTTGTTCTATGGCGATTTTGCCGCACTTCAGGACATATTCGGCTATGATATTGATGCGGCGGCCGTGTTCGATGATATCCTGCACACCGTATTCAATGCCGACGGCAATGCAGATGAGCCCCGCTTGCGGCTTGAGAATATCAGGCAGGTATCGGGTGAAATAGGTCTTAAGGTTGGCGAATACGGCGATTTCTTCGGTGTAATTAACATCGGTGATACCTCCGGCTTGATGAAAAACTGTGAGCATAAGGGAATTGTTATCGGCACGGAGGAATTTGCTTCCGATTCACTGTTTCGCGGTATAAACTCACAAAATTCCAAAATCAAGGTGCTTATAGGTTCCCGCAAATTCACCGAAGGGTGGAACAGCCACCGCGTATCCACAATGGGCCTGATTAATTTCGCCAAGGGTGAGGGCTCGCAGGCAATACAGCTTTTCGGTCGCGGTGTTCGCTTGAAGGGCTACGAGGGCTGCTTGAAACGTTCCTCAAAGCTGGGCTCGGGTGTAAAACCGCCCAAGCATATTGAGCTTCTCGAAACACTTACAATCTTCGGTGTAAAGGCACAGTATATGGAGGATTTCAAGAGCTACCTTGAGCAGGAGGGAACAGGTACCAACGAAACGGTGCATGAATTTCACCTGCCGGTTGCCAATCGCTTTAACGAGCTTTGCGACACTGAGCTTTATGTGATTAAGGTTAAGGACGGCGCCAATTTTAAGCAACAGGCCGGCAGGCTGATTTTGGATAAGCCCGACAGCGGCTTTCTGCGGTATTTACTGAAAAGCAAAACCGTTATAGATTGCCGCAGTAAAATTCAGTCTATAGATTCCACCTTCAGCTTTAAAATCGAAAGCATTCCCGAAGAACACGTGCTTCCCAAGGAAATATTGCCGCTTTTGGATATGCGGCGGATTTATGAGGAATTACAGCAATATAAGCGGGAAAAACGGTATTTTAACATAAGCATTGTTGCAGACAGGCTGCGGGAAATTCTGAAAACCGAGGGCTGGTATGTGCTCTTAATTCCGAAGCACCATTTGGAAATAGATGCTTTTTCAAAGCTTGAGGCGGCTACCGATTACGCTGTTATGGCGCTTAAATCCTATATGGATAAGTTCTTTAAATACGAAAAGGAGCGCTGGGAAGCACCTATGCTTGAATATGCCGTTTTGAATGAGGACGATGGCAATTTTGTGGACGAATACACCGTCACCTACGTACAGCAGTACCCGTCGGATCCGAATGTCCCCGAGCTTGAAAGAATAATTCCCGAGATTTCCGAAAGGCTGAAAGGGAATAACGGCTTGGATGGTTACAAGAATGAGTATTTAAACGGCAGTATGGTGATTTCGGATTTTAAATCGCATTTGTACACACCGCTTATTTGCCTGAAAAAGAGCAATTTGAAAATACAGGTGTCCCCCGTTGCACTAAACAGCGATGAAATGCTTTTTGTTGATTATCTAAACAGCTATGTTGAAAATCACGGCAGCGAGCTGGAGGGTAAATCACTGTATCTTCTCCGTAACAAGAGTAAGAGCGGAATAGGCTTTTTTG
This sequence comes from uncultured Ruminococcus sp., assembly GCA_964555975.1. Lineage (GTDB taxonomy): Bacteria > Bacillota > Clostridia > Oscillospirales > Acutalibacteraceae > UBA737. The sequence goes on from CAZKUO010000049.1 coordinate 10,343, forward strand.
AAGCGGATAACTTCTATCCCGATTTTATTTTGTGGATTGATACACCGAATAAGCAGTACATTACCTTTATTGACCCGAAAGGCTTAATGCATCTCGGTCCCGACAGCCCTAAGGTAGAATTTCACAAAACCATTAAGGAGCTGGAAGCGCGGCTGGCACCCACAGCAGTGGGTAAGGCGGTCGTTCTTAATTCTTTCATTATGTCCGCAACAAAGCCGGCCGATTTGGAGCTCTGGTGGAGCACTCCGCAGCTTAAAGCAGACCGTGCATACAGAGAAGCACGAAATGTGTATACCTTGGATAACCCCGAGTGCGTGGAATTAATGATTGAGAAGATTTTGCGGCAATAAAGCATGACTACCGGCCTTGCACTTTTAAGCCTCCGGTGCTACCCCTCAGTCTCGCTTTGCTCGACACTCTGACGGAGCCGTACCCTTTTGTCGCTTTGCGACATTTTCCCTAAAGGCTTGCGGGACTTTTTGTATCAAAAAATCTCCCCTCATCCGAAACAGGTGAGGGGAGATTTTTAAAGGCTCTTACAGCTTCTTGAGTTCTTCCTGAATATATGTAAGCGATGCAATCTTGGCCTTGGTTTCTTCAACCGTG
>CAZKUO010000050.1:0-10837 GCA_964555975.1 uncultured Ruminococcus sp.
GTGTATTCCACCCGTGCCTGCAGCTCAGTTCCGTTAAGGGCAGCCATAAGCTCGGCGGCACCGCTTTCCGCTACCGAGGCTCTGCGGCAAAGCTGTGAATAGGCAGCCTGCGGTGTTTCGGGCGGCAGGTCCTTGCAAAGCCGTGCCATCGGCACGGAAATTTGCTTACAGCCCGTATTTTCGATTATTTCACCCACAAAGGCCGAGGGCTCTGCCGCCTCGCCGCTTAAGGAGCCGCGTGCAAAGCTTATAAAAAGCCTGTCCGACGGGCAACAAAGATTACAGTAAACCAAATAATTTTCATCGGTCACCGCAGAGAGGGACCTATCGGGTATTTCCACACCGAGGGCAATCAGGCTTTTTCGCTCGGCTATGCCGAATATACCCGCACCCGAAGCATTTTTCGGAAAAACGCCCTGGTTTGCCCCCAAAATAAATGCCACACGCGGGCGTGAGGGCCTGATTCTGTCTGCCGCACCGAAGGTGACTTCATCAAGGGTGCGCGGAACCGAGCCCACCGTTTCAAAGGAAACCGCGAGCTGTAAAACCTCGGCAAATTCGTGCAAGGAAATTTCACGTTCACCAAAGCAGGTAACAATTCCGTCAAGCAGACGCATATATTTATCGTATCCCTGCCGCAGAAAATCGGCCGAAAAGCCGTCTGCCGCAAGCTGTAGCTTTTCCGACATTTGCGAAAGCTTATCCCCTGCTCCGCACTCCTCAAAAAGCCGTACTAAAGCAGCGGCAAGGCTCTCAGCCGAGGTGCCTGCCTCCGCTTTGAATTTTTCAAGCGGAGCCAAGGCCTTTTTACGCAAAGCATTTATTTTTTCAAGCTCCTCACTGTCGGCTCCCTTTCCGTCTCCGTCGGAAACGAAGCCACGCGGATCCATATTCCATTCGGTATTCCAACGCTCTCCCTCAATATTCCACAGATATATGTAGTTTTCAAGTGCGGAAAGCTCGTCGGTCGTCAAAACGCCAAGCCCTGTTTTGTGAAAGCGAAGTATACTTTCGCTGCTCAATTTTCGTGCCGCGTTTATTGCCGCTTCACCCGCCGCCGCAAGCGGCAAAGCCGAGAGCGGCAGTCGCCTGTCGGCAAACACGGGTATTCCGTTTTGCTTGCAGGCGGCCGAAACGAAATCTTCATATTTCTCGCCGTCACGCACAATTATAACAAAATCGCGATAACGATAGCTCTCGGTTCGCACAAGTCGCCTTATGGTTTCCGCCGCAAAATCGGCTTCATCCGCAGGGGTAGCCGCCGAGCAAACGGTAACCGCACAGTCCCGACCGTCATAGCTGCAGCTTTCACCCGAAATCAGCCTCTCAACCGCGGCAATCCCCTCGGCAACATTATTTCCACCGCCTAAAACCGCAGGTTCCTCCTCTAAAACACCGTAGCGCGCAGCAGTGCGGCGTATGCGTTCCTCGGTTTGCCTGATTCCCGAAAAAATGCCAAATTCGCCGCACCTTTCGGGTGCATCGGTAAATGCGGCATAAACTGAATCGGCCTGTGAAAAAATTCTGTCAATCAGCTTTAGCTGTTGACCCGTAAAGCCTTTAAATGAGTCGATAAATACCGTTTTGTTTTCAAAATAACGGCAATTTTCAAGCTGCCTGTAAAGTCTCGTTAAATTATCCACGGGGTCAATATATTTTTCACCGAGCACCATATCATAGGCCTCGTAAATCAAGGCCGTATCGGTCAGCTTATCCCGCAGCAGTGCGCTGTCGGCCACGGCAGCGGCGGCTTTTAATTCCTCGGAGGTAATTGCATTAAGCTTAAATTCACCGACTGTATCAAGCATGGTTTTTGCAAAAGCGGCCGAGTGGCAGTAACGCCGCCAAGGCGTAAGCTCGGTTTCAACTGCCTTAAGCGCTCTGCTCATAAAAATAATTTTCTGTGCATCGGTAAGGGTTGCGGCGGCAATTCCCCCCGCAAGGCGCCCCACAATATCGCAAAGCCTTGTAAAGCCCGCAACCGTAACCCTCGCGGCCGCTTCGTCACCAACAGTGCGAAGCACGGCACGCTCGCTTTCAAAGGAAAATTGCTCCGGCACAATCAGCACACACTCGCGCCCAACTGCGGCAAGCTCCTTGATTTTTTTCAGTATTTCGTGGGTCTTACCGGAGGCCGGTCGACCCAAAATAAACTTAAGCATTATTTCACCCCACTTTATTGTAACACATATCACGGAAATTTACGAGAATTTTTTATGTCTTTACAAATTTCACTGTACGCTAAAGACCCACCCTATCCACAAGGGATAAGGCGGGCCTTTTTAATGAAACAGCTTATTTGGAATATTTTTTACGTGCAACATAGCTTGTGTGCAAATCATGATGAGCCTTGTGCCCGCCGAAGCCGTCGTACCACTCACTGTAAAGCGCCTTAACAACGGGAGATTCGTGTGACTTGCGAATAGGCATTGCGGCATCGCGATCGTAAAGTGCCTTAGCTCTGAGTCCCTTAAGGTCAACCGTATCGCGAACGTATTGCGGCTGAATGGGCTGTCCGCCGCCGTTTACACAGCCGCCGGGGCATCCCATAATTTCAACAAATGCCCAACCGTCGGGGTTGCCGTCCTTCATTTTATCCATAACAACCTTTGCGGCTGCCGCACCCGAGGCCACTGCAACCTTAATATTACTGCCGTTAATATTAACAGTGGCTTGCTTTAAGCCGGCTGTACCTCTGACGGCGGTAAAATCAATGTCGGTGTTATCCTTGCCTGTGAGCCAATCGTTTGCGGTTCGCAGTGCAGCTTCCATAACGCCGCCGGTTGCACCGAAAATAACTGCGGCACCGGTATCCTCACCGAGTGGCGAATCAAATTCCTCATCGGGCAGGGCGGTAAAGTTAAGACCCGCGCGCATAATCATACGTGAAAGCTCACGTGTGGTAATTGCAATATCAACATCGGGTACGCCCGCAGCACTCTGGTCTTCCCTGCCGATTTCAAATTTCTTTGCCGTGCAGGGCATAACAGAAACGGAAACAATATCCTTAGGATCAATTCCAGCTTTGTCGGCATAATATGTCTTAATAACCGCACCGGCCATTTGCTGGGGCGATTTGCAGGTAGACAAATGCTCAAGCATATCGGGATAATAGTATTCACAGAACTTAACCCAACCGGGCGAGCAGGAGGTGATCATCGGCAGGGTTCCGCCGTTCTTAATGCGCTCAATAAGCTCATTTGCCTCCTCAACAATTGTAAGGTCGGCGGCAAAGTCGGTGTCAAACACCTTGTCAAAGCCCAGGCGGCGCAAAGCGGCTACCATTTTGCCCTCAACATCTGTGCCAACGGGCATACCGAAGCACTCACCGAGTGTTGCCCTTACAGAGGGTGCTGTTTGAACCACAACGTGCTTATCGGGGTCGGCAAGAGCGGCCCAAATCTTATCGGTATCATCCTTTTCAACAAGCGCGCCTGTAGGACATACAACAGTACACTGTCCGCAGGAAATACACGGCACATTGGAAAGACCCACCTCAAACGGGGTGCCGATTGCGGTATCTATACCGCGGTTATTGGCTCCGATAACCCCAACATACTGCTCATTACAGGCGGCAACACAGCGGCGGCAGAGCACGCACTTGTTATTGTCACGCACAAGGTGAGGTGTGGAATTATCGAGCTCATAGGTAGGCTTAAAGCCTTCAAAGGCAGTCTCCTCAACGCCGTAATCGCGGCAGAGCTTTTGCAGCTCGCAATTGGTGGAGCGCACGCAGGAAAGACATTTCTTTTCATGTGTGGAAAGAATAAGCTCCAGCGTGGTTCTTCTTGCCTTTTGAATTTTTTCGGTATTGGTTAAAACCTCCATACCCTCGCTTATGGGGTAAACGCACGCGGTAACAATGCGGAAGCCTCTCCCCTCGTTTGCCTCAACAACGCAAATGCGGCAGGCACCGATTTCGTTTTTCTCCTTCATAAAGCAAAGGGTGGGAATTTCAACCCCGGCCATACGTGCGGCGTCCAATATGGTAGAGCCTTTGGGAGCGCTTACCGAAATACCGTTTATTTTAACATTTATCATATCCATTTTTTAAGGCTCCTTTCTTACTTTTTTTCTATTGCGCCGAACGGGCAGTTTGAAATACAGGCACCGCACTTAATACAAGCGGTCTGATTAATTTCATGCGGGTTCTTTATGGTTCCCGTAATTGCACCTACGGGGCAGTTACGTGCGCACTTTGTACAGCCCTTGCACTTATCGGCTTCGATTGTGTAAGAAACGAGGTCCTTACATACTCCCGCGGGACATACCTTGTCCTTAACGTGAGCAACATATTCCTCACGGAAGAACTTAAGTGTTGCAAGCACCGGGTTGGGAGCGGTCTGGCCTAAGCCGCAAAGTGAATTCTGCTTAATGTAGTTGCAAAGCTCCTCCATACGGTCAAGGTCTTCCATGGTTCCGTTGCCCTTTGTGATTTTATCAAGCAGTTCAAGAAGTCTCTTTGTACCTACACGGCAGGGAGTACATTTTCCGCAGGACTCATCAACCGTAAATTCAAGGAAGAACTTAGCCATATCCACCATACAGGTGTCCTCATCCATTACAATAAGTCCGCCCGAGCCCATCATACAGCCGATTGCGGTAAGGTTATCGTAATCAACCTCGGTATCAATAAGGCTTGCGGGAATACATCCGCCGGAGGGTCCGCCCGTTTGTGCGGCCTTGAACTTTTTGCCGTCGGGTATGCCGCCGCCGATATCCTCAATTATATGGCGAAGCGTAGTGCCCATGGGGATTTCCACAAGGCCGGTATGCTTGATTTTTCCGCCCAAGGCGAAAACCTTGGTACCCTTTGAACGCTCTGTACCCATTGAAGCAAACCACTCAGCACCGCGGAGAATAATCTGCGGAATGTTGGCAAAGGTTTCAACGTTATTTTCGACGGTGGGTGAATTGTAAAGACCCTTAACCGCAGGATAAGGCGGACGGGGACGCGGCTCACCGCGGTTGCCCTCAATTGAAGTCATAAGGGCGGTTTCCTCACCGCAAACGAAAGCACCCGCGCCAAGGCGAATGTGCAAATCAAAATCAAAGCCGGAGCCGAAGATGTTTTTGCCCAAAAGCCCGTATTCACGTGCCTGATCAATTGCTATTTGCAGGCGGTTAACCGCAATCGGGTACTCCGCACGAACATAAACATAGCCCTGCGTAGCACCGATGGCATAACCGGCAATTGCCATAGCCTCAATTATCGAATGAGGGTCGCCCTCCAAAACGGAGCGGTCCATAAACGCACCCGGGTCGCCCTCGTCGGCATTACATACAACATACTTCTGCGGAGCCTTATTCGGTGCGCAAAGCGCCCATTTTCTTCCCGTGGGGAAGCCGCCGCCGCCACGTCCGCGAAGGCCGGAATCGGTAACGCATTTTATAACGTCCTCCGGTGTCATTTCGGTAAGCACCTTACCGAGTGCGGCATAGCCGTCCATAGCTATGTATTCATCAATATTTTCGGGGTTAATAACACCGCAGTTGCGCAAAACAACACGGTTCTGCGATTTGTAAAAAGCAGTGTCTCCCAAGGAAACATTGCCGACGATTTCCTCGGTCTCCTTGCCGGTATCATTGTAAACCAAGCGCTCAACAATACGGCCCTTAAGCAAATGCTCCTCAACAATTTCCTTAACATCATCGGGTGTTACGCGGCTGTAAAAGGTGCCGTCCGGATAAACTATAACAACCGGTCCCAGGGCACACAGGCCGAAGCATCCGGTTTGAACAAGCTTAACCTCGTCACCCAGTCCGCAGGCTTCGATATTCGCGGCAAAGGCCTTTTGAATATCCTGACTTCCCGAGGAGGTACAGCCGGTACCGCCGCAGATCAAAACATGTGCACGAATCATTTTTTTACCTCCGATTTTATTCCTTATTAGCGGCTATCGTATATTCATTCACGATCTTACCGTTTTTAAGATGCTCATCAATTATGCGTGCCGCCTTTTCGGGAGTCATTTTAACATAGGTCACCTTTTCCTTGCCGGGCTCAAAAACCTCAACAATGGGTTCAAGCTGGCAAATACCTATGCAACCCGTCTGTGAAACGGTAACCTTATCCATGAGTCCCTCACGGCTGACACCCTCAACAAGGGCATTAAGTACCGGGCGCGCACCCGCCGCAATGCCGCAGGTAGCCATTCCCACGACTACACGAACGCTGTTTACGCCCTCTCTTAGAATGACCTTGTCACGCATTTTTTCTTTTATTGCCTGTAATTCAGCCAATGATTTCATATACTTTCTTCCTTTCTGAGATTATTTTCTATCCAATTAAGCACCTCATAGCTGTTTAATGGCACCTCCTCCAAAACGGCCCTCAGCTCTCGCGTATCAAGCTCAACCGTTTTTTCGGCAAGAATGTGCTTAAACAGAAAATCAGTGTCGGGGTGACCCTGTATCAGTGTCACAATGCTCGAAACAATATCACCGAGCGGAACATAATCTATATGCTTCTTTTTAAAAACCGCCCGTACCCTTGTTCCGTGATTTTCGGAAAATTCCTTTTGCGAACGCGAGGCAATTTCAAAGCTGCCTCCCGTTTGCTCGGCCTCCATTTTCAAAAGCGGAAGCCCCAAGCCCACACTGCGTGTGGTACGCGTGGTGTAAAACGGGTTTGTTACCGATTTCAGGGTTTCCTCGGTCATACCGCAGCCGTTATCCGAAATTTCAAGCACAAGCTCGTTCTCGTTTTCGGTTACAGTGATTTCGGTAAGCTCTGCACCCGCCTTTACCGAATTTTCCGCAATATCAAGTATATTAAGCGATATTTCTTTCATACCGCACCCCGTAAGTAATTAATAAGCTCCGCCGCGGCTTTTTCGCGGTCGGGCCCAAGCTCAACATAGGCGCAGCGCTCATTTATATCCCAAAGATAGTGCGCATCCGAGCTTGTAATTATTTCTTTGCCGTATTTTTGTGAAAATTCCGCCGTTCTTTCCCTGTCGTGCACCTCCGCAAAGCGAAAGTGCGGTGTTTCGGGAAAAAAGCCAAGCACCGCAAGCAGTCCGTTTGAATTGCGATCGATATGTGCGGGATAGCACACACCTCCGTAAGCTTCGGCAAGCCTCGGGAGTTCATCAAGCATAATATCGGTAGCGTTTATAAGCAGGTGCTCCTCTGTGCCTATAAGCTCATCCTCCGCATTCACAATTCTCTGCTCCCCGAAAATATCCGGTCGGTTTAAAATTTTACCGCGCCGTTTTTCAAGCAGCAAATCAAATTCCAAAGCAGCCGAAAGCTCGGCAAAAAGGCAAACCGCGTGAATATCCTCCGCAGTGGTAACCTCAGCCCCCGCTATAGGAATAACGCCGTGCCGCACCGCCGCCTCAAAAAAAGCGGGACAGTTTTTGCAGGTGTTGTGATCGGTTAAAGCCACAATGTCAAGCCCGTTAAGCTCGGCCATTCCCGCAATGCTGTCGGGTGTTGCTTCGTTATCACCGCAGGGAGACAGGCATGAGTGAATGTGCAGGTCGTAATAATACCTCATAGCAAGCTGCTCAGCCGCACCGCCGCTTCATAGGCTGTACCGCCGAACGACAGTATATTCACACCCTTTTCAAGCGCAACAGCTTTTACCTCGTCCGTAAGCTCCACCGCCTCGGCCGTTATTATGCAGGCAACCTCCGTAAGCACGGCAACAGCGGCAATATTGATGTTGGACATAATGGTAATCCACGCATCCCCCGCTCTTGCCTTGCCCATAACCCAGCTCAGCAAATCACCTATGTAAACACCGGTAATTTCTTTTTCCGGGCTCGGACACACCACGCAATCAAAGCCGTTTTCCAAAAGCTCGGCCACAGTCATTTCAATCGTGCTCCTTATTTCGGTTTATGGGGCATTCCACGCAAACGGAAGCTTTTTTCACAATATCCTCCGCAAATGCTCTGCAATTAGGTGCTCCGCAGGCACCGCAATCAATCCCCGGCAAGGTATCTTTCAGCCTTTGAATATCCGCCATCATACGCATTGACTCCGCCATACTGTCACTCAGCCGCGAAATCGGGTGGTAGGTGGGAATTTCATTGAAAATGTAATCCTCGGGGATGTAAGTGTCCTCCTTTGAAAGGAAGTTCTGCGAAACAGGCAAATAGCGTCTGAGGGTTTGCAGTCTGGCCTTGGCTATAAACGGATTCTGCATTGTCATAGCACCGCCGACACAGCCACCCGGGCAGGCGTTAAGCTCAATAAATTCAAGCGGAGGAATATTTCCGTTTTCCACCTGGTCAAGCACACGAATTACATTATCAATTCCGTCTGCCGCCAAATAGCTTTCGTTGAAAATCGCAGTTGCTTCTCCGCCTGTGCTCGCCCAGCCTATGCCTATCATTCCCGAGGCCGAAAGAGCTTTAATATCCGCCTGAGGCTGCATTTCCGCTATAAGCTGAAAATAAATATCGCTTATCGAAACCACAGCATCCACTCGGCTTTTGTAGCCGGCAAAGCCGTTTTTAACATAGCTCACCTTTGCGGGACATGGTGAAATAAAGCAAACGCCTATTTCCTCGGGCTTAAGCTCGGGGTGCTCACGTTCGGCCCTTTCGCGTGCAAGCATTGCCGCAACCTCCATTGGGGGCAACATATGAATAATGTTATCCATAAGGGATGGAAAGCGCAGACCGATAAGCCTAATAACCACCGGGCATGCCGAGCTTATTGCCGGCTTTTTAACTCCGTCGGTTTTAAGGTATAGGCGCGTGTAGGCGCTCACAAGCTCCGCCGCGGCCGAAACCTCGTAAACATCGTCAAAGCCTATGCGCAAGAGCCCGTCAAGCACATAATCAACATCCTCAAGGTTATCAAACTGACCGTAAAGCGAGGGTGCGGGAAGTGCAATTTTCCACTTAAAGCGATTCATTGCCGAAAGCTTTTCACAAACGGCCTTTTTTGCGTTGTGCGGGCAGGACCTGATACATTCGCCGCAATCAATACAGCGCTCGGGATCAATAAATGCATGACCGTCACGTATCCTTATGGCCTCCGTCGGGCAACGCTTGAGGCAGGAAGTACATCCGTTGCACTTTTTTTCGTCAAGGTAAACCGAATGCTCATATCTGTTCATTTAATCACCCGTCGAAATTTTAAAGCTTAACCGTCATTAAAATATCCGTACCGACACCCACCGTGGATTTAATCTCCATGGTATCCGTGTAGCGCTTCATATTCGGAAGCCCCATTCCCGCGCCGAAGCCCAGGGAACGAATCCGGTCGGATGCGGTGGAATAGCCCTCGAGCATAGCTCTGTCAATATCCTTTATGCCGGGCCCCGTGTCATGCAGGAAAATCTCAACGGCATCTTCACTAACAGTAACATCGGCCTCGCCTCCGCCCGCGTGAATTACCATATTGATTTCACCCTCATACATTGCAATGGAAACCCGCCGTATTATTTCGGGCGGGAGACCCAGCTGCCGCAAATTCTTTTTAATCTGAACCGAGGCCTTACCTGCCGAAGTAAAATCCTCACCGTCAACATCAAAATGGAATTTCAGCTTTTCAGACATTTTTAACCCGATTTCCCACAAGACCGTTGCTGTAAAGCAAGCCACAGGCCTCGTACATTCTTTTATCGGTCGCAAGCAACACTATACCGCTTTCCTTTGCAAGCTCGGTCATTTCGGCAGTAGGCATTTTCGAGCGTACAAAAACAATGCAGTTCATATCCATCATTTCGGCTGTTCGCACCACCTGTGAATTGACAAGCCCCGTAAGCAGCACGGCCTGGTCCTTAACATATGCCAACACGTCGCTCATCATATCGCTCCCGCAGGCGGAATAAACGTGCTTTTCAAGCCTCTCCTCGCCGCAGATAACCGCAGCGCCGAGTAAATCCTTAATTGTAGCGATCTTCATATGCGGAATATCCTTTCAGCGGATTTATTTTCCGAAGCCGTATTTTTCCAAAATACCGTCAACATCATCTGCGGTGAGTCTGCCGTAAACCTCATCGTTAACCGTAAGCACCGGAGCCAGTCCGCAGGCGCCTATGCAGCGGCAGGCGGTAAGCGAAAATTTTCCGTCCTCCGTGCATTCGTCCGAACCGATTCCGAGCCGCTCACTGAGCCTGTCGAAAATATCGCCCGAGCCCTTAACATAGCAAGCGGTACCGAGACATACCGAGATGTTGTACTCACCCTTCGGTGAAAGCGAAAACTGCGCATAGAAGGTAGCAACACCGTAAACCTTTTCAAGCGGCACTTGCATTCCCTCGGCTATGATTTCCTGAACCTCCATGGGCAGATAGCCGTAAATGTCCTGTGCCTGCTGCATAACCGACATCAAAAGGCTCTTATCGTGCTTGTTTGCTTCGATTACCTCGCGTAGCTTTTTTTCCTGTTCAGCTGTTCCCTTAAAGGGGAGCTTACTGATCTTTTTTTGCATTAAACGAATCCTCCTTCGATTAATTGTATGCGAATATGCCATATTGAAATCCGCATATACCTATGTAGTATAACATATATTTGTGAATTTGCAAAGCCCTTTTTGACAATTTTCCTGCTTTTTATTAAAAAAATTAAAGCATAATTTACCTGTAATATTATTTTTGCCCCTACACAGAATATTATTGCAAACGCAAAAACAAATTTACAGGAGAGAAAAACAATGGCTAAAAGTGTAGTACCCGAGGCTAAGGATGCCCTCAACCGTTTTAAGATGGAGGCTGCCAACGAGGTTGGTGTTAACCTTAAGCAAGGTTACAACGGCGATCTCACCTCTAAGCAGGCCGGCTCTATAGGCGGACAGATGGTTAAGAAGATGATAGAGTCCTACGAAAACAGCATGAAATAAGCTTAACCTTTTATAATTAAGGCTTTAAACC
>CAZKUO010000051.1:0-10431 GCA_964555975.1 uncultured Ruminococcus sp.
CTTCTCCCGAAGAAACCGAAAGCAGTGTATCATTATTCGGGTCGTATGTGTATGAGGTGGCATTTCCTTTAGGGTCGGTTGTGCTTGTAAGGATTCCTTTCTGCTCATTATAATTATATTGGGTATCATTACCGCGGGTGTCAAATGTTTTTGAAACATAATTTCCGCTTTGAGTATATTCGGAGGTTGTTACTATTTTTTCCGAGGCTTGCTCCTCTACAGGGTAAAAATACCATTTCTGACTTGTCTTAATGCCCGCCGCGTTGCAGTCCGCCTGCTTTATTGTCTGTGATTGCACAACCTTATCGGGAATATCATACTGTCCGTCGAGCACCTTGGTATAGCCTGTTGCGCCGGTATATATCACAAAGGTATTATCCGACTGACGCACCGGCTTGAAGCTTTGATTGCTTGCGGCGGTGTACGACCGGATTTCAAGCGAAGCTCCGGAAGAACTGTCACTGCCGTATATATTCCAATATCTGTTTTCAAAGGACGTAGCTCTGAACAGGTAAACACCGGCTTCGTCCGACTTTGCGTTCAATTCCCATTGATGCTCGGAGGCGGAGGGTGTAAATCTGTAGGTTGTAACCTTATCCCCGAGATTTCCTTTCCAATAGCTGTCAATCGCAAGTCCGGAATATGCATTTACTATTACATATTTTTTACCTGCTTCAAGAACGGATGCCGGCTTTCGCGGGGAAGTTTCGGAGCGCGTGAGATTTCCTTTACCGTCATATGTGAAATTATATTCCTGCCCCGAAGAAGAAAGCGCACTGCAAAGCCGCTTCTTGCTGTCGGGCGTATAATTATAGAGAATTCTGCTACCCGTAGGTGTTAGCATTTGCGCCGTTTGCTTGCCGTTGTATGCAAATTCCGAATTGGTTTTTGCAAGACCAACCGATGAAACAACATTTCCGTTACTGTCATATGTATAGGTTTGTCCGAATTTTTCTTTATAACAAAATGCGCCTGTAACGGATATTTTATTTGCATTATACGCATATATGGCCTCAAAACACAGCTTCGGTGTGTCCTGTGGTAAAATCAATTCACCCGAAACAAATTGCCAATCCGAAACATCGGAATTAACGTCAATATTTTTACAGCCCTTCCATAAGCCGTTACTGTCATAATAATGCAGTGCAACCGAAAATTCGGGCTCCGGGGTTCCCGCAGCACGTGTGCCGTTATTTGTGGGAACGGAATCGGCCTTTACCCATGCGCCGAAGGTAAATACACCACCCTCCCTTGAGCTTGCAGGTATATTTTGACCTACGGTTTGCCATCTTTCGGTAATGTCGCCGTTTCTGTAAAAGCAACCCGTACATTCGGCAGGGCCACTTTCGGTGCTTGTCATCACTTCGGTATTCCAGCTTGTTTTGCCGTTTAAAGCAACTGAATTTTCTATAAGATTATAGTTGCTTTCTCCGCTGCCGTTTTCAAGCTGTAAATCGTCAAACCACACTGTGCCGCAGGCACCCGCATTAAGCCCCAACACTATTCTGACCTGGCAATTCTCCGGCACATCAAAGGTAACGCTTCGCCTTTCCCAACCGTCGGTTTTAACGGTTTTCTCAATAGCATTATGCGAAAGCATTGCTCCACCCGCAACAGGCCAAGCCTCAATAAACATCAGATTTCCCGGGCCGGGTATTTCGGCGCCCAAAGTGTTTATATAGCACGATGCCGTATATGTTCCGGCCTGTAAATTGTCAACCGCCTGAACAAGGTTTGCTCTTGTGTCGGTGGCGGTAGCCTTGTGAATTTTAAGTGAACCGTCGGTAATATTACTTTTACCTTGGTCAACCGAAATACTTACGCCGTCCCAATTTTCAACATATGTGTAATACCCGTCGGTATAGCCTCTTGCAAAGCCCGGATTGACAAAATAATTAGTAACACTTTTTATTGCGCGGGATTGGCTCAAAATGCGATTTGCTCTTGCGTTGCCCGGGCTGTTACCGTTTTCATATTCGTTAAATACAGCAGTACCGTCGGCTTTAGATACAGTTCCCGTTGTCTGACCGTAATCATTAAACTGATAGGTTAAAGCTCGGCCTTTAATATCGGTGACATCCGTTTCGTTTTGCCTGAATGTGAATGAGTATTTTTCGAGCACTTCGGTGCCGGTTCCGCTTTCCAGTCTTGTCACTCTGTGCTGTGACGAATTATCATAGCTTATTCCGATTTTATTGCCGTCGATTCCGATTATTTCATTCACAAGCCAATTGCTGCTGTCGCGCGAAATTGATACCGTTTTGTCATCGGGAAAGCATATCTGCATATATAACCCTACGGAATACGAAAAATCTACTGAACGCCCCGAAGAATCGGTAATTCCGACACAAAGCTCCGGAGAGCCGGCCGCATAGCTGAATAAATACTGTCTCCCCGCGCCGTCCGTAATTGCTTTAATACGAGTTACATTGCTTACTGTTTCATATTGCACCGTGGACGATATACCCTCACGACTCCTGATGCGCACAATATTTCCGAGATAATCAAAAAGCATTGTGTTTCCGTCGGAATCGGAAATTTTATATCGTGCATTCGGCTCATCACCGTCCGAACCGCTTGTTATTTCGTAAAGAGTATAACCGAGCCCGTCCTCATCCTTTCCGCTTGTGCTCCCGCTTTCAAAATAAAACCAATGCCGTGTACCGTCGGAATCGTTAAGGTAATATTTATACCCGCTTGCGGCATTGACATTATCATATCTGATATAAATATGGTAATTTGTTTGAACGCCGTAGTGAAACAGTGTGTACGGTGTTGCCCCACCGTTGGAATTATAAACAAGAGATAGCTCTATCGGCATAAGATTGCCGCCGTTTTGCATAAGCGGCTGCGTGAAAATAAAATTACCGTTATAATTGTTTACAGAAGCCGTTCCCGATCGTCCGGCAGATAAATCCGTGTAGCTCCAATAATCCTCATAACCGGACATATTGCGGTAAGTTACGGTCATAATCGGTCTGGCAGCAGTGTATCCTGTGTAATTGACGGAATAAAACCACGCTTTTGAAGCTGTTGTTTTATCGGTAGAAAGCGATATACCGTAATTGGGGTACTCACCGGAATACCACCCACGAACCAAATCGGTGATTTCCGCGACCTGAAATTGCGAGGCGTCGGTTTGCGGAGAAAGATTTATATAATCTGTTATGATATTATCGTCAGTGGGCTTGTTATTCCATTTTACGGTATACGGATTCCAATCCGAAGTGAGCCGCTTAACATTAATGGTAAGTCCGATTTCACATTTTCTTAAAGCTAAATATACTCTGGCATCGATTACCTTATCGGCTATTTCCAAGGATGGGAGCGTTGTGAATTTAATATAGCTTTCAGTTTGGCCGAAGTCTGAAATATTACCCACGTAAAGGCTTCCCATATCGTCAGTGCCAGAGGCCAAATGGCATTTATTCGGATTTGCTGAAGACACAAAGGCCGACACTGCCGCATTAATATCCTGATTTGTTTTTAAAACCGGATCTACCAGAACGGGATATTTCCTCTCTTTTTGTAAAAGCCAATTCTCGTCCAAGCTTATTTTAACACGGAAGCTATTGCTTTTAACACTTTCAAGCCTGACCGCCACGTTTTCACAAAAAGCTCCGTCGGCATCCTCCATATAGGGCGCACTTATTCTGTATATAGTTTTCCCGGAATCCGATTTAAGCGCAATTGTCTTCTCATCAAGCTGTTCCGCAATAAGACCGTTTGATTTGTATTCGGCTTTGAATTCCGTCTGTGCGGCTCGACTATTTAAAATTATGTTTTCCTTTAGACCGGTCGGTAAAACAATATATTCAAAATCAACATTCTTGTATACGTTTTTATACACTACACTCGATGTCAATTTATCCAAAACCGATTTATCGGATGATGCTTTTTCGTTTTTTGTAACCTGAGCCGTACTTTTTTCGGCATTAACATAGCCCCACGAAAGCTTGTACCCGTCCTTTTCGATTTTGACGAATTTTTTGCCGTTGGTATTTTTCGAAAAACGTACTTTAACATCCGATTTGCCGTTTACAAGCTCTTTTTCTTCGGTGCCTTCAGTCTTATTCTCAGTTAAAGAATTGTCATAGTCCTTCCATTGACCGTTTTCTTTAAAATGAACCTGTTGGGGATACTCAGCCGACATATATGAGCCATCACTCAGGCGGAAAACTTTTTTATCCGATTCGCGCTTTTCTATAACCTCGCCTATGATATTTGTTTTCCCGCTCGTATTATCTGCTGTGTTAACAGTTTTTTCTTCGGAAAGCTGCTCCGAAGCAAATGCGGTAATCGGAAAGCAGGATAGCAATAAAGCGGCGGACAATATAAATGCAGTCGCTTTTTTACTTGTTTTAGTCATTTTAATCACCATTGTATCGTCTGACCAATCTGAAAAATTTTGCGGTAAAAAACATTTCTATTGCAATGTAATCGGGAGCACTAATTATGTCAACGTCCTCTTTATCATTTTCATATAAAACGTTAAAATACACCATTTTTATTGTCGTTTCACAATCGGTATATGAATGTTGAATATTTTAAGTGTTAATATACCATACCTTCCTGAAAAAGCTGTTTATAATCGGATAAAAGCCGGTGGTAGGAATCGTATATTTCGCTGTAATCGTGATAGGCGCTGCTGTAAACCTCAATCAGAGCGGCGCCGTTATAGCCCAAATCGGAAAGGTGCTTGAAAAAGCGAGCAAAATCGAAGCCGCCGCCATACGGCAACAGGCAGTCAGAGGCAAGTGAATGGTCGCTTATGTGAAAGTGCTTTATGTTATCGGCAAATTCGTCTATAAGCTCATACGGCTCGTTCCCGCAACGAATGGCCTGCTTTAAATCTATGCATAGCTCTGCTTCATCACCTAAAATTTCCCGCATGGAGCGCAAAAATTCAATATCGCCCGCACGGTGGCGAACAACATTTTCCTGCAAAACAGTAACGTCGTTTTCCCTTGTTGCTTCCTTTAATCGCATATAGCGCTCACAGTATTCCTCATCGGTAGTAAGTCCGTTCGGCTTTCCGCCGTGCATAATAATGTATTTTGCACCAAGCTCCGCCGCAATTTCCGAATAACGGCGGTATTGCTCCTCTGCTTCAAGAAAGCGGCGCTCGTAATTTGAAAAAATCATAAAGGACTCCGCAAGCGACATTGTGGGATGCAGTGAAGCCACGGAAATTCCGTAATAATCGGTAATGCTTTTGAGCATATCTGTAAATGCGGGCTTAAGCTCGGAAAGGGCATTGAAAAAAATTTCGGTTGTGCCGATTTTTGCCCGACCGAGCTCTTTAAGTGCTTCCTCTGTTTCAAGGGGGTAAAAGCAGGCGGTTGAAATTCCGATTTTCATAAGGCGGCTCCTTTATCGGTCGGAGGTGTAACGTAAACCGTTTTATTTGTTGAGTATATTACCATTCCCGGCTTTGCGCCGTTCGGCTTTTTAACATATTTAACAGGTGTGTAATCCACCGCAACACGGGCACCTGCCGCGGCTGCGGAATTTTCGGCGGCAAGGGTGGCGGCAAAAATCAGCGTTTCTTCCGAAACCTCGTGCCCGCCGCACATAATAATAACGTGGGAGCCGGGGAAGCCCTTTATATGCAGCCAAATATCGTTTTTTGCGGCAAGTGCGGTGGTAAGGTAATCGTTTTGACGGTTGTTTTTGCCCACCGCTATTTTGTAGCCCTCCTTGCAGGAATACTCCTTAAAAAGCGGCGCCTGCGGCTTGCGGCGGCGCATGGCAGAGGGGGCTTTAATGTATCCGCCAGTAATCAGCTCCTCACGGATTTCCGAAAGCTCCGCCCTTGATGAGCTGCGTGAAATACTGTCAAGCACGGTATCGAAATAGGCAAGCTCACGGCGGTCAAGCTCGGTAAGCTCGGTGAGCCTTTGCTCGGCGGTGTGGCTTTTTTTGTAATCCTTAAAATATTTTGCCGCGTTTTTTTGCGGCGAAAGAGCAGGGTCAAGCGGTATTCTCACCGTTTGCATATTATCGTAATAGTTTTCAACCTCAATAAAGGAGGCACCGGGGGTTGCCCTGTAAAGATTGGCCTTAAGCAGCTCACCGTAAATTCGCAGGCGTTCACGGTTTTCACAGCCTTTGAGCTCCTCCAAGCGGAGGGCAAGCTTTTTCTCTGTTCTGGCACGGAGAGTGTTTACAAGCTTTATAATATCGCCCGCTGTGTGCTTTAAGCGGCTTGCGGCATCACGCGCGGTGAAAAATTCATCCAACAAGAGCGAATAATTTTTAATTTGCTTTTTTGCAAATAAATCACCGTACTGTGAAATATCCGTAAATGAAAAATCCTGCGGGGTGCCGTCTGCCTTTAAAAGCAGCAGCGGTGCACCGCCGTCATTTTTCAAATCACGTAAAAGCAGGTCGGCCGCGGCCCCCGCACCGTAAAGCCCGGCTTTAAACACAAGCTCGCGGCACACAAGCGGCGAAAGCCCGTCAAGCGTGTTTAAAACGGCAGATGCATCGGACCGGTCTGCCTTGAGAATAATATCCGCAAGCTCATCTGCCCGTGCTGTAAGCGGGTCAAGCTTTTCCCGCTTTTCCGGATATTCGTAAACAGCGCCCGGCAGCAGCATTCTTCCGCCTTTTTCGGGGTCGGAACGGCGCAGGGCGTCAATAATTCTTCCGTTTTTGTTTAAAATAACAAGATTTGTTTTGTTGCCCATAAGCTCGGCAATAATGCGAAGCTCGGATATATCACCCATTTCGTCGGTGTAGGAAAAGGTAAGCTCGGCCAAGCGCTCAAGCCCGGGCTGGCAAATTTTAACAAGCCGTGCCGAAGAAAGATATTTTCTTACAAGCATACAAAACATAGGCGGGGTAGGGGGATTTTCGTATTTTGCCTCGGTAAACTGAATACGCGCTGCCCCCGGCCGCAGATTTATAAGCAGCTTTTTGCAAAAGCCTCCACGGCGCAACAAAAAAATCAGTTCGTCACGGGACGGCTGATATATTTTATCCACAAAGGTGTTTTCGGCAATGCTTAATTCTGTTATGAGCTTGTGAAGAAAAGCTCCGTCAAATGCCATAATTATCAGTCCAATTTAAGTTTAAGCTCATCGGCCAAAGATTTGTAATATAAGTGCTTTTCGTAAAGCTCGGGGGAGACAGAAAGCGCATCGGCGCATTTTTTAAGCCGTTCATATTGCTTTTGTATGTAAAGTCCCGCACACTCTTGCTCGGGGTTGAGCTCACCGTAGTAGTAATAAGCCTCGCTGTGCGGGGTCACGTTGCCCGAATACTTCGCGGTAATTACGGAATACAAATGCCCGTTTTCACTGACGGCCGTTTCACCCGTAATTTCAAAGCCGCCGTTGCACAAAAAGCGCCTCAGCACCTCGGGTGAGGTGGTGGGCTGAAGTATTAAAAGCGGCGGCGGATTGTCGGTCGGCAGGGGGGAGGCACCGAGAATACCGGCTATTACCTCGCCGCCCATTCCCGCAATTATAAAGGTATCGGCTTCACCCTGCAAAACAGCACCGAGCCCGTAACCCCGCCGCAGTGAAACTGAGGTCACACCGGCCTCCGCAAGGCTTTTTTTTGCGTTTTCAAGCGGCTTTTCGTTAATATCGGTTGCAATAATGCTTTTAATATCACCGCGCCGAGCAAGCTCAATAGGCAAATAGGCGTGGTCTGTGCCTATATCGCACACCCTCGCACCGTAAGGTACGAGGGCGGCAAGCACGGAAAGTCTTTTACTCAAGGCCATTATTTGTTTGCAAAATGGCTGTTAAGCTTTTCAAGCAGTGCGGCACAGTCGGTTCCGTGAACCTCGCAGGCCTGCTCAATTGTTTCACCGCGTGAAGCGGGGCAGCCGAGGCAATGCATACCTATTTCAAAGAAATACTTTGCGGCATCGCTGTCAATATCCAAAACCTCGCCTATAAGCATATCCTTTGTTATTGTCACTTCTATCATCCTTTCATTTTTAATATATGTAGTCTATTTATCAAATAGCTTAACCGCACTGTCAAGCGGCATACGCCCGTGGTTGAACATACGCCTGTTGTCAAGTGCCCAAAGCTTTCCCGAAAAATCGTCCGATTTTGCACCCGCAACCGCCTCACGCATTTCAAAAACGCGGGAATCAAGCAGGTCAAGCTCACTTAAAAGCTCGGCTTCTATAAACATCGGTCTTACGGCCGCACCGAACTCGGGCTCGCCGTGGTGCGAAAGAAGCATATGCTCAAGCAGCATTGCGGTTTTGCGGTCGGTTCCGAGCTTTTCGGCATATTTTTCCACAATAATTGCCCCCATTGCAAGGTGACCGAGCAAATTGCCCTCTGTGGAATATCCGCTTGCAATTCCCGTATCGGCAACCGTAAATTCGGGGATTTTGGCAATATCGTGAAGAATGGCACCCGCAAGCAAAAGCTCACGGTCAACAAACGGGTAAATTTTGCAAACACCCTCGGCCAAGCGCACTATGGAAAGAGTGTGCATAAGCAATCCGCCGCGCAACGCGTGGTGAAGCTTAAAGGCCGCCGGCCAATATAAGAGCGCCGTGCGATTGTCACTGAGTATGGCGGTTACAATTGCTTTAAGGCTTTCATCCGAAAAGTCGGAGGCTATGGAATAAAGCTCGGCGTACATCTGCTCACCCGAATAATCCGAGGCTTTTACAAAGTCATCTATATTAACATTATCCTCCGGCACCGTTTTGCGTATACGCTCTATTTTAAGCTGATCGGTACCGTTATATTGCGAGATAACTCCGCGGATTTTAACAAGCTCATTTGCGGCATATTCGCCGTGTGCCGCGGGGCTGTAGCGCCAAAGCTTTGCGTTTATTTCCCCCTCGGAATCGGCAAGGGTCATATCAAGATAGGTATCTCCCTTGGAGGAGGTTTTTTTATCTACCGTTTTAATAAGGCAAAAGCCGTCTACGGCACCGTTATTGTCTATCGGTGTGAATTTCATAAATAACCTCCGAATCAGTCTTTAACTATAATGCTTTCCCTTGCGGGGCCGTTGCTTACCATATGAATTTTAAAGCCGATTTCTTTTTCAATAAATTCAATGTATTTGCGGCAATTCTCGGGCAGTGCGGAATATTCGGTAATACCTGTAATATCACACTTCCAGCCGGGAAGGGTTGTAAGCACGGGCTTGGCCTTTTCAAGCTGCCCCGTAACAGGGAAATCCTTTGTGATTTGACCGTCTATTTCATAGCCTGTGCAAACCTTAATTTCATCAAGGTAGGAAAGTGCATCAACAACGGTAAGTATTGCGTGGGTTGTGCCCTGAACCTCACAGCCGTAGCGTGTGGCAACACAGTCAAACCAACCCATTCTGCGCGGCCTGCCCGTGGTGGCACCGTATTCACCGCCGTCACCGCCGTGGTTGCGCAGAGCCTCTGCTTCTTCACCGAAAATTTCACTTACAAACGCACCTGCACCCACCGCCGAGGAATATGCCTTAATTACGGTGTAAACCTCTTTTATGGCATAGGGCGGCAAGCCTGCGCCCACTGCGCCGTAGCCGGCTATCGTGTTGGAGGAGGTGACCATCGGGTAAATGCCGTGGTCGGTATCCTTAAGGGTGCCGAGCTGACCCTCCAAAAGAATGGTTTTGCCGGCCTTGTCCGCCTCGTAAAGAAGCTTGCGAACATCACCCACAAACGGCTCTATGCCTTTTTTCCATTGCATCATTCGGTCAAAAATTTCATCTGCCGAAAGCCTTGGCTTGTGATAAAGGTTTTCTATGAGAATATTTTTCACTTCAAGTATGCGCTCAAGCTTTTCACGCAGGGCTTTTTCATCGAACAGCTCACACACCTGAAAGCCTGTTTTGGCATATTTATCGGAATAAAAGGGCGCAATGCCGGATTTTGTTGAGCCGAAGCTCGATTTGCCGAGGCGCTCCTCCTCATATACATCAAACAGCACATGATACGGCATTACCATTTGGCAACGCTCCGAAATCATAAGCTTGGGAGCGGGCACACCGCCTTCAATAACCGAATTGTACTCCGCCAAAAGCTTGTCCACATCCAGCGCAACACCGTTGCCTATGCAATTTATAACATTGGGATTGAAAACACCCGAGGGGAGTGTGTGAAGTGCAAATTTACCGTACTCGTTTTTTATGGTGTGACCCGCGTTGGCACCGCCTTGAAAGCGGACAACAATATCCGCATTTACAGCGAGCATATCGGTAATTTTACCCTTGCCCTCATCGCCCCAGTTTGCACCTACAACAGCCTTAACCATAATTATTATACCCCGTTTTTTAATGTATTTGCAATTTGAAAACAATTGCATAATATTATACAACGCCCGAAAGCATATTTCAAGCCCTTTATAAACTTTTCTTGATTTTGCCGTGCCGAAAAGCGAAAATCGCATAAAACGTTAATTCCCAAAGTAAGTTCCACAGTAGGAAAGAGTTGGAAGTTAGTGCGGG
>CAZKUO010000052.1:0-10293 GCA_964555975.1 uncultured Ruminococcus sp.
TGAGTGCGGAACGCACGAAACAGACAACCACCCGCTATGCGGGTGCGCGTCGAAAATTTTCCAAAGTAATTTCCACTGTGGAGCTTACTTTGGGGATTAACTAGGAAAACTTTTTTAACGGTAAACGCATTATAAGTATTGACTTTTGAGGATTTTCGGTGTATACTGTACCATTAAGTTAGCGGCGGCTAACCACGACGCCGCTATATTTAATAACCGCAAGTTAGCTAATGCTAACTGCAATATGGGAGGAGTAAAAATGGCTATAGTGGAATTTAAGGATGTAACACGTGTGTACACAAGCGGTGACCATGAGCTGAAAGCACTTGACGGCGTGAGCTTTACTCTTGATGAGGGGAGGTTTGTGGTTATTTTAGGCCCCTCGGGTGCAGGAAAGAGTACACTGCTTAATATGCTGGGCGGGCTTGACAGCCCCACAAGCGGCACCATTACCGTAAACGGCAAGGATATTTCGTCACTCACCGGCAATGAGCTTGCGGATTACCGTGCCTCTGCCGTCGGCTTTGTGTTTCAGTTTTATAATCTTATTCCGACACTGACTGTTTATGAAAATGTTGCACTTGTGAAAGATATTTCGGGAAATGCTCTTGATGCAAAGAAGATGCTTGCCGAGGTTGGGCTTGGCGACCATATGCAAAATTTCCCGTCCGAGCTGTCCGGCGGCGAGCAGCAGCGGGTATCCATTGCGCGGGCGCTTGCTAAAAATCCGAAGCTTTTGCTGTGCGATGAGCCGACCGGCGCGCTTGATTCGGAAACGGGAGTGCTTGTTTTAAAGCTACTGCTTTCCATGGCAAAGAATTACGGCAAGACCGTTGTTGTGGTTACCCACAATCAGAGCATTGCAAAAATGGCCGATGTGGTTATTCGGGTTAAGAACGGCAAAATTAAATCCTGCGAGGAACAGACTGCTCCTATGAGTGCCGACGAGGTGGAGTGGTAAATTATGCTGATAAGAAAAATGCTCAGAACTGCGTGGAGCTATAAATCACAGTTCATTTCTATGATTATTATGATCGCAATCGGTGTAGGCATTTTCCTCGGATTTAACATAGAATGGAAAAGCCTTGAAGAAGATGCGTTTTCGTTTTTGGAGGATACGGGCTATGCCGATTTCCGCATCTATTCCGAAAACGGTTTTACCGAGGATGAAATAAAGGCTGTTGCGGCTATTGACGGTGTAGACGCCGCAACGCGGTATTTAAATGTGAATGTAGGTGTTAAGGGAACAAAAAAGTCGCTGGCACTCAATGTGTCGGAAAGCTACAACGTTTCCACTATGACGGTTACAGACGGTGCCGAGTATGACGAAGGCTCAAACGGCATTTGGCTGTCGGATAAGTTTGCCGCCGCCAATAATATAAAGCTCGGAGATGAGCTTACCCTTACATATGCCGGTGTTGAAATTACCGGTGAGACGGCAGGACTTATAAAAAGCGGTGAAAATTTGATTTGTGTAGCAGATGAAAATCAGCTTATGCCGGATTACACATCCTTCGGATTTGCATATATCACACCGAAAGCACTTGAAAATGCACTTGGGGGTGCTTTTTATCCGCAAATTAACATTATCTCAGATATGGATAAGGCGGAGCTTGAAAAAGAAATTAAGGCGGCTACGGGAACCACCTTTCTTGTTACATCCAAAAATGAGCATTATTCTTATGCCGGAGTGCTCAGCGAAGCAGAGGAGGGGAAAGCTATGGGCTCTGTTCTGCCCGTGCTGTTCCTTGCCATTGCAGTGCTTACAATGGTAACAACCATGCACCGTATTTCTGCTAACGAAAAGGTGCAGATAGGCACACTTAAGGCACTCGGCTACCGTGACCGCAGGATATTGCTGCACTATACCTCATATGCCTTTATGATAGGTCTTATCAGCTCGGTGCTCGGCATAGCACTCGGCTACCTTGTGGCTGCCGTTATTATCAGCCCGAACGGAATGATGGGTACCTACCTTGATATGCCCGATTGGAGGCTTGTGATGCCGGGCTTCAGTATTCCCGTTATGCTTTTAATGCTGCTCTTTTTAACGCTTATAGGCTATCTTTTCGTTAAGAAAATGCTTAAAGGCACAGCGGCAGATGCACTCCGCCCATACACCCCAAAAACCATGAAAAAGAGCGCAATTGAAAAAATCCCGTTTTTGAGCAGGCTCCCCTTCGGCACAAAGTGGAATATCCGTGACGTGCTTCGGCATAAATCACGCAGTGCAATGACGCTTGTGGGGGTTATCGGGTGTATCGTTTTGCTTGTGGGCGGGCTCGGTATGAGGGATACAATGAGCAGCTTTCTCGGTATGCTGGATAAGGATATTTGCAACTATACCACAAAGATAATCATTTCGGAAACGGCCGCAAATGAGGAGGCTGTGGCTCTTGCCGAGGCCGTAAACGGTGACAGGCAGTCTTCAAGCGGCATCAGCTATAACGGCAAAACCTTAAGCCTTGATATTTACGGCACGGACAACGGCAATGTGGGCTTTCTTACGGAGGATAACAAGGCAATGCGGCTTACCGATGACGGCGTGTATCTTTGCCTGCGCTTAAAGGATACCGCCGAAATAGGCGACACCGTTGAATTTTCGCCCTATGGAAGTGATAAAACCTACAAGGTAAGGGTTGCGGGCTACATTCGCTCACTTGTCAGCGAGTGTATTGCAATGACCGAGACATATGCCGACAGTATAGGCATGGAATATCATATCGGTGCAATATATACCGATAGGGCATCGGATGAGCTTGAAAACCTCGCAATTATCTCCGGCAAGCAGGATAAGGCCGCTATTATGGATAGCTACGATACCTTTACGGAGATTATGAATGTGATGATTGCGGTATTGGTGGCGGCCGCTGTTGTGCTCGGTACAGTGGTTCTTTATAACCTCGGAATTATGAGCTATGTGGAACGGAGCCGCGAGCTTGCCACCCTGAAGGTGCTCGGCTTTCGTGACAGGGCTATCGGCAAGCTGCTTATAGGCCAGAATATATGGTTTACGCTTATTGGGGTGCTGCTCGGTATTCCCGCGGGGGTGGGTGTGCTTTATGTGTTGATTACCGAGCTTGCCGGAGAATATGAATTAAGCCTTACCGTTGGGTGGGCAAGTTACCTTGTAAGCACTGTGCTCACATTCGGCGTTTCCTTGCTTGTGGGATTTGCGGTTTCCGGTAAAAGCAGAAAAATTGATATGACAGAGGCCTTGAAGGGAGCGGAATAGTCTTGGAAAATTTTATTGTTATCGCAATTATCGCCGTGGCTGTCGGCTTTGGCGTTTACTGTGCGGTTAAGCACTTTAAGGGGCAGGGCGAATGCTGCGGTGGCGGCGGCTTTAAACCTAGTGTGACAGGGCTTGAACCTGACACGCCTGTGAAAAGAAATTTTCGATAATACATTGCCTCAAAACTTGAAATACGGTAGTATTCCTGCGTTTTGTCGGCTTCGTCTTATACAAAAATTTCAAATTCACAGGTTTTAAAAAAGTTTCTGCCGCCGAATTTATATTTCGGCGCAACGGAAAATTTTGCAAGGCCGGCGCCTTGCAAAATTTGACGCAAAGCCGCAATACTAAAGGCGGCGTGCGAAACCGTGGCAGGTTCAAGCCCTGTCACACTAAAAACAAAAAGCTTAAAAATGTGCTTTATAAAAAAAGCTTTAGGGTAGACGGTATGCACTGCGAAAGCTGCAAAAACAGGGTAGAGGAGGCAATTAATGATATAGCCGGCATTGCCGGAAGGGTCTGCCTGAAAAATGGCGAGCTTACCGTTTTCTATGCCGCGGCGGTTGCCGATGATATTATAAAATCAAAAATCGAAAGAATCGGATATACGGTGCGCGAATAACGCGTTCGGTTTTCTTGATAGAACAACAGCGTACGGTTGTCGGCCGTACGCTGTTGAATATATCTTAAGAATTTGTATGAATATCGTTAATGGAAAGCTTACTTGTGTGAGGTATCGGTTTCCATTCAACCCGTTTAAACAGGGCTATGTACTGTGTGTAGCGGCCGATTATGTCAAAGGTGGGCCAGGTGAAGCAGTACAGCAGCTTTTTGGGAACGGAGATTTTTTTCATTCGGCGGTGCTCTATTACGAAAAGGTAAACCGCCACAAGGGTGTTTTCAAGATATTTCCCCATACGGTAAAGCAGTCTCAGCCATATTGCAAGCAGCATTCCGAGAAGCACCGTGACTCCGCCGGAATCTACGGTGATTTTTACTGGGAACAAGAGCCGCAAAAATCGGCCGAGATAGGTTGAGGTGGTAAAAAGCACCGCACCGTTAATACCGTAGGTTCCGCAATAAAAGCCGTAGGCTATTACCGAAATCAAAAGCCATCGAATTATGTTTATCACGGAAAATGGGACAAGCTGCATAAGCGTATCGTAGGAGGCAAGCCTGTGCCGCACCGATTCAAGCACCGCAAGAGCCCTGCCCTTAAAGCTTTTATCCTCAGGTGTTGCCGTTTCTGCGTTCCACCTTGTTTTAAGGAAGTGCTTGCCGCAGAAAATATTTATAAAAAGATACGGTCCCGATTCCGCAAAGGCCTGCAAATGCCCCTTTGACCAGCGCAAGCGCTGTCTCAGTGCGATTTTAAGGCTTGTGGGCTGCTCGTCGTAAAACACGGCGGCATCGTTATAGGTTATGGAATAGCCTTGAGCTACGGCATCTGCGGTGAGCGCCCTATCCTCGGTGAGTGAGGTGTATTTCCAGCCGTCGCGCACTATTTCGTTGGAGAAAAGAAAGCCCGTACCCTGAATGTTGGTGGCGAGCCTTAAAACCGAGCGTGCGCGGTGGTTAAAGCGTATTGAGCGAAGCCAATGCAGAGCGTAGGTTGAGGCAATCCAGCTCTCATCCGGGTTTTTGGTGCTCCTGTAGGAGGTTATAAGCTTTTCACCCGCATCAAAGGCATCGTTCATACGTGCGATGTAATCCTTTTTGAGCAAATTGTCGGCATCAAAAACAAAGTAGCCCTCAAAGCTTCGGCGGCCGTAATCCTCCTCAATTCTTTCAAAAAGAAATTGCAGTGCAAAGCCCTTTGTGCGGTGCTCATTATCAAACCGCTCATAGCAAACCGCCCCGTGTGCGCGTGCAACCTCGGCGGTTTTATCGGTACAGTTATCCGCAACAACAAAAA
This sequence comes from uncultured Ruminococcus sp., assembly GCA_964555975.1. Classification (GTDB taxonomy): domain Bacteria; phylum Bacillota; class Clostridia; order Oscillospirales; family Acutalibacteraceae; genus UBA737. The sequence continues at coordinate 5,151 of CAZKUO010000052.1, forward strand.
CTTTTAAAAGCTCACGCGGCCAATCCTGCTCGGCTATGCTGTCAAGCAGGTTGCCTATCACAGCCTCCTCGTTGCGGGCGGCAATAACCACGGCGTATTTATGCATATGCCTTGCGGGGGCAAATTTTCTGGTGAAAAAAATGCCCATTAATTTATAAAGCGTTTTGTAGGCCACCATAGCCGAAAGCACTGTGCCGGTTACAGCATAAAAGGCTTTAAGCGCGGGGTACCAATCGCCTACGGTGCCTACAGCAGCGGTTAAAAGTCTGTTAAATTCCATCACGGCTACCGTATTTCTCACTGTAATTTTTTATGCAGCGGGAAATAATTTCAAGTGCTTCCGCTCTGTCTCCGATTTCCTCAACGGCAGTCTGCTTGCCCTCAAGCTGCTTGTAAACCGAGAAAAAGTGGCGCATTTCGTCAAAAATATGGGTGGGAAGCTCATGTATGCTTTGGTAAGCATTGTAGGTTGGGTCCTTGTAGGGTATGGCAATGATTTTTTCATCGTTTTTGCCGCCGTCAAGCATAGTCAGCACGCCTATGGGGTAACACTCCACAAGCACAAGGGAATCAAGCGGCTCATTGCAAAGCACCAAAACATCAAGCGGGTCACCGTCATCGGCCAGGGTGCGTGGTATAAAGCCGTAGTTTGCGGGATATTGCATTGAGGTGTAAAGTATCCTGTCAAGAATAATACAGCCCGTTTGCTTATCAAGCTCATATTTTTTCTTATCCCCGCGGGAAATTTCAATAACCGCAAGAAAATCCTCGGGGGTTATGCGCTCGGGGGATACATCATGCCATATATTCATATATGCATACCTCTTTTTATATGTATTGTACTGATGAGTTTATCACATTTTGTTGTATTTGTCAATGACGGTGGGAGCTTTCGGGGGCATAGACGATACAATCACAGACTACAGTCGTGCTTTTTAAATGTATATACGCGGCACCCGCGGCGAAATACCGCAAACTATTTCGTAATTTACGGTTCCGCACATATTTGCAAGCTCCTCCACGGGCAACTCCTTGCCGAAAAGAATTACCTCGTCACCCATTTTCACGTTTTCAATGTCGGTTACGTCAACCGTCATCTGGTCCATACAAATTCTGCCGATTATGGGGGCGCGCTTACCGTTTATAACAACACTGCCCTTACCGGAAAGCAGCCTCGGGTAGCCGTCGGCATAGCCGGCGGTTACGGTTGCAATGCGCATATCACACGGGGCGATAAAGGTTCTGCCGTAGCTTACGGTGGTGCCTTTTTTTATTGCTTTAACCATTGAAACAACCGATTTTACCGTCATAACAGGCACAAAGCTTTCTTTAAGCTCAAGCCCCAAGGCGGGTGTAAGCCCGTAAAGTATTATGCCCGGGCGGCACATATCAAGGTGCTTTTCGTAATCGGCACAAAAGGCCGCCGAATTACAGCAGTGGCGTACACGCGGGTGAAGCCCCGCCGCCTCAAACATTTCGAGTGCTTTTGAAAAACGGGTGTATTGGCAATCGGTAAAGCCGTCCTCCTCGGCGGGGGTACGGTCGGAAACGGCGAAATGTGTAAAAACGCCGTCAAGCTCAAGCCCCGGTAATTTGGCGGCCGCAAGAGCCTCGGGCAAGCCCGCAAGAGCACTGTCACGGCAATCGAAGCCTATTCTGCTCATTCCGGTATCAAGCTTAATATGTATTTTAATTTTCACGCCGCAGGCTACCGCAGCAGTCGACAGTGCGGCGGCATATTCCGGTGAGTAAACACACTGAATTATTCCGTTTTCAAAAAGCCGCGCGGCCATATTAACCGGGGTGTAGCCCAAAATCAAAATAGGCCGCTTTATGCCGTATTCGCGCAGAGAGACGGCCTCATCTATATTTGAAACCGCAAAGGATGAGGCCCCCTCACCTTCAAGCAGGGGAGCCACGACCTCGGCGGAGTGACCGTAGGCATCTGCCTTTACAACCGCCATAAGCTCGGCATCACCGGCCTCGCTTTTTATTATACCGAAGTTATGCACAAGGGCACTCGTATCTATTTCAGCCCAGGTTCTGTGTAAAAATTCCAATTCGTTATCGCCCCATAAACATTATTTCGCAAGCCTTTTCCGTATTTTGCCCGCAAAGGGAATACCCACAAGGCTTAAAAGCACCCAAAGGCAGGAGTAGGACATACAAATCTGCCCGCCCAAATTCATCGGCATTTTGCTGTAATCCCAAACATTCTTTTTCAAAATAACATTGAAAATAATTCCGAAAACAAGCTCAACGCCTGTAACAAAGGCACTGCCGAGCAGCCCCTTAACCAAAAGCCCGACCTTTTTAAGGCGCTCACTGAGCGTGCCGAAAAAGGCAAAGCAAATTCCGCCGGCTCCCAGCATTGACCAGTGTGTGTATCCGCGCCAAAGCACCTCTATAAGGCCGTAGCCCACAGCACCTATTGAAAAAAGCATCAGCTCGGTTTTTCCGTGTCGCATTTTTATCACCCGCGTTTATTATGGGTGATAACGGACAATCCTATTCAGTGCCGACGGGCGGAGAAAAAATTACCTTTGCTTTGAAAAACAAAATTGCGGCTAATTATTTTTTTCGGCCTTTAGTCAGGCTTACAAGCCGTATAAGCTGTGTAAGGGATACAAGCAGTGCCGCAATATAGGTCATTGCGGCGGCCGAAAGCACCCTGCGCACGGCCTTTTCATCGGCTTCGGAATTTAAAGCTCCCATGCTTTTAAGCGAGGAAAGAGCACGGCGTGAGGCATTAAGCTCTATCGGCAGCGTTACAAGCTGAAAAATAAGTGCTGCACCGAACAGAATAACGCCGAGCTTTACCAAAAAATAAAAATTCAGCAAAAGCCCCACAATAAGCAGGGGAACCGACAATTGCGAGCCGAGGTTGCACACCGGCAGTATAACCGCCCTAAGCTGCACCGGAACATAGCCGCGCGCATACTGAACGGCGTGGCCTGCCTCATGTGCGGCGACACCCACCGCAGAATAGCTGCGGGCACCGTAAACCGCCTCGGAGAGGCGAATAACATTGCCGCGCGGGTCATAATGGTCGGTAAGCTTACCTGTAACCTGTTCTATTTTAACATTGTAAATTCCGCTTTTTTCAAGCACGGCCCTTGCGGCTTCGGCACCCGTCATATCCGAGCGGAGCGCACTGTATTTTGAAAAAACGGCCTTTACCCGCATTTGCGAAAAAAGCAAAAGCAAAATTGCCGGAACCACAAGGTAAAGATACAGCGTATCGATACCGTAGTAATACCATCCATCCATAAAAAATTCACTCCAAAAAAACAGGGTCGGATTTATTCTCACTTGCCTAAACATTAAAGCGGAAAAGAACAATGTCCCCGTCCTTCATAACATATTCCTTGCCCTCACTGCGAACAAGGCCCTTTTCCTTTGCGGTTACCATACTGCCGCCGCATTCGTTTATAAATTCGTCAAAGCCGATAACCTCGGCACGTATAAAGCCACGTTCAAAATCCGAATGTATTTTACCCGCCGCCTGCGGTGCCTTTGTGCCGCGTGTGATGGTCCACGCCCGCACCTCGGGCTTGCCTGCGGTGAGGTAGGAGATAAGTCCCAACAGACTGTAGCACTTTTGTATCATACGGTCAAGCCCCGAGCGCTCAAGCCCCAGCTCCTCAAGGAACATCAGCTTTTCGTCGTCGGTAAGGCCGGAAATTTCCTCCTCAAGGGCGGCGCAAATCGGCAAAATTTCGGCCTTTTCACGCTCCGCGATTTCTTTTACGGCAAGGTAATTTTTATTTTCCTCAATTCCGGCGGAAAAATCCGCTTCGCTCATATTGCAGGCATAAATTACCGGCTTGGCCGAAAGCAAGGGTGTATCGGCAAGCACGGCCTGCTCAGCTTCGTCTGTTATTTCAACCGAACGTGCCGGAAGACCGCTTTCAAGGTGGGCAATAAGCCTCTTTAAAAAATCAACCTCGCCCTGAAGCGATTTATCCCCCTTTAATGCCTTGCTTGTTCTGTCAAGGCGGCGCTGTGCCATTTCAATATCGGAAAAAATCAGCTCCAAATTTATGGTTTCAATATCCCGCGCCGGGTCAACCGAGCCTTCAACGTGAATTATATCGTCACTTTCAAAGCAACGAACAACGTGCACCACGGCATCAACCTCACGTATATTGGCAAGGAACTTGTTACCGAGACCCTCGCCCTTTGAAGCGCCCTTAACAAGCCCCGCAATATCCACAAATTCAATTACTGCCGGGGTGAATTTATCCGGGCTGTATATTTCCGCAAGCTTTTCAAGCCGCTCATCCGGCACGCTTACCATTCCCACGTTCGGCTCTATTGTGCAAAACGGGTAATTTGCCGATTGCGCGCCTGCGTTTGTAATTGCGTTAAAAAGGGTTGATTTGCCTACATTGGGCAATCCTACCATACCGAGCTTCATATATAATAATCTCCCATATTCAATAGTTATTTATAATTATAACTTATTGCAGCCCGATTTTCAATCCCTTTTCGTAATTTAGGTGTATTCCGAACGTGAATTTACATTCACACTGAACGGTAGGCGGTCAGTCCCTTAAAACCGAGGGTAGCTTTTCGCCCTCTTAATAAGGTGAGGTGCTAATGGTTACATATAATGATTTATTCCTTCTCGGAACGCCATTGTCGGTGTTGTGATACTTGTTAATAGCATAACAAAAAGGCTTGCCACAGAGCAAAAGCGCTGTAAGCAAGCCATTTCTTTGAAAAACAAATTATCTCTTTGAGAACTGCGGAGCACGACGAGCGCCCTTGAGACCGTATTTCTTTCTTTCCTTCATACGCGGATCACGTGTGAGGAAGCCGGCCTTTTTAAGCTCGGCACGGAGCTCGGCATCCGACTGGAGAAGCGCACGGGAAATACCGTGGCGGATAGCGCCGGCCTGACCGGTAACACCGCCGCCTGCAACACGGCAGACAACATCGAACTTATCGGCAGTGCCGGTAAGTGCCAAAGGCTGACGAACGATGAGCTTGAGAGTTTCAAGACCGAAATAATCGTCTATATCCCTGTCATTAACGGTGATTTTGCCGGTACCTGCATAAAGGCGAACACGGGCAACAGAGCTCTTTCTTCTGCCTGTTCCGTAAAAATAAGGCTTTGCTTCAAACATTGTTTCTGTCT
>CAZKUO010000053.1:0-9933 GCA_964555975.1 uncultured Ruminococcus sp.
AAACCCCGGCGCGAGAGTTCGAGTCTCTCCTACTCCGCCAACAAAAAACCTTTTGCCTATCGGGCAAAAGGTTTTTTTTGTTATGCAGAGCGAAACGTCCGGAGCAAGCCCTGTCACACTACCGGGCAGGTGATACAAATTTATGCTTCACTACCCAAAAGCCACGATACGGAAACATTTAAAATTTTCGCAAGCTCTCTCAATTCATAATCCGCCACAAAGCGAGTACCTATTTCAATTCGGGATACACTGTCGCGTTCTATTATAATTCCGTTTATTTGCAGTCGTGCTGCCAAATCGCTTTGTGTCAGCTTAAGCTTTCGCCTTGCCTGATGTACCCTTTCACCGCAAATGTTTTTCTTTCCGTCATAGTCGTATATCTTCATAATATAGCTCCGAAATATGTTAAAGATTATTTTTTTCTTGACTTTAACATATTTTTACGCTATTATTGTGTTAAAGATAAGAATTATCAAAAACGGAGGAATTATTATGACAGAAATCAAAAATTTTGCACCGCCGCCGAAAAGACAGGAAAAGGAAATAAGCCAAAAAAGTGCTACGACGGCTGCACTCTTGGCACTGTTTTTAGGATATTACGGGGTACATAATTTTTATCTCGGCTACAAATCAAAGGCTATTATTCAACTGATTCTGACCTTATCGTTGCTTGGCTTTTTTATAAGCGGTGTTTGGGCAATAGCAGAAGCAATTATGTTGTTTTCAGGGCGCATTAACGAAGACGGAAACGGAAGAATATTAAGGAGAGGTTGAGTATGAATACCGAGCTTTTAAAAGATCTTGATACGGCCGTTGAATACTTTACCGTTGTTAATCATTACAACAATTTGATAAATGATTACAAAGCCGATATTGAATTTCAACGCGATAAATATTGGCAGCTGAAGCTCACTAAAAAACCGTTTGCCCTTGTTTGTATGGCGATAATATTTGCAACCGTCGTTGTTAATGCTTTTACTATTGCAACAATTTCCGCAAGCGAGCTGCCGCAAGGCGCAATCGGCCCGGTATTTTTTATAATTACAGCCGTGGGAATAGTTTCGGCGGTGCTTTACGCCCTTCATCGCATTAAATTGCAAAAAAGCATTGCCAAATCAGCCGAAGACTTTTGGCAAAACGAGGGTGGCGAAATTTCAAATAGCGACGAAAAAACCATATCCGAAATTTCGGCTGCACTTGAAGAATTTTCCGAAAACAATTGCACTGTATTACAAAAAATCCCCGTTGATTACAGAGATTTTTCTGCGGTTTATTTTATGGCAAATGCCGTGCGTAATATGCGTGCCTCTACAATCGGTGAAGCAATCAATTTATATGAAGAAGATCTACAGCGTACTTTGTTGCAGTATACAATGGATGAATTTGTTATGAATCAAAGAAGCATGAGCGAAGAATTATACAGAATAAACGAAAGCCAGCTCGAAGCAAACCGTCACTTGAAAAACATTGAAAATCTGCAAATATTCGATATGCTGTCACACTGATGTTCAAATGTAAAAAATGCGTAGGAAGCAAAATTTTAGCTCCCTGCGCATTTTTGATTTTCAGAGACATAATAATCTGTTATATTCCTCGGCTCGCGTTTCTGCCGTCTACCTGCGGCGGCTCGGGTGGGGTGTTGCCGTCATTGTCGGGCTTTTCGGGCGGTTGCTCCCCGCCGCTTTGCTCAAAGCCGCCGTTTTTACCGGGCTTTTTATCAAAGCCGTCACCGCGGCCGCCCGGTCCGCCCTGCATACCGCCGCCCATGCCGCTGCTGCCGAATGAGCTTGAAACCGCCGTCAGCTTAATTTCCTCCTCTGTTTCCGCTCCCGAAACGGTGCCTGTTGCGGCAAAGCCGTTTTTATCCCCATCGGATGCGGTGCCGCCGATTAAAAGCCTGTAGCTACCGCCCTTTTTAAGCGAGGGTGCGCTTATAACCACGTGCGAATACTGCTTTGCGGGCATAAAGGACGCTATCACGCCGCCGTCGGCATCGGTAACGGCAACACTTTTGCCTGCCTGTGCAGTGCTTTGGAGGCTGTACATAAACGAGGCCTGCTCAGACCCCTCCGAAAAGCCCTGCGCCATACCCGGCGTGCCGCAAAGCACGGCTGTTCCGCCGCTTATATACGCTTCGCCGCCGTAGTCGAGTGCGGCATTGCCGTTGTCCGTAGGGCCGCTTACAAGCAGGGTTCCGCCGGTCATATAAAGGCTTCCGTTTGAATCTATTCCGTCACCCGAGGCGTTGACCGCAATGTATCCTCCGCCGATATTAACCGAGGCTGCGCTGTCGTTATCCATAGCTCCGCCCATACCCATTCCGGGTCGGGTGCCGCTGTCTGTACTGCCGGACGGGCTTGCCGCGTTAATTCCGTCATCACTTGCGGTAATGTCTATGCTGCCGCCCGTTACGGTAACGGTTTGCCCCTCAAGGCCCTCGTAGGATCCTTCAACCGTTATCTCGCCACCGCTTATAATCATCTTTTCGTCGGCGTGAAAGCCGTCATCTCCCGCTAAAATCACAAAAAAGCCGCCGCTTATTTCAATATCTCCGTTTGAATGAACGGCATCGTCAAAGGAATCGATTTCAAGGCTGCCGCCGCTCACGGTAACAAGCCGGTCTGCCTTTAAGGCCTTGCGGCTTTCGGTGTCATTACTTGCTTCGCGGCTGTCACCTTGCGAAAAGCCGGGCATTTCGGGTGTGGCTTCGGTCTCGGCTTCGGCTTCGCCTGCGCCGCCACCTGTGGTGATTTTCAAGCTCCCGTTATCGATTTTCAAAACCGTTTCGGCCTGTATTCCGTCATTCTCGGCGGCAATTTCAATATTCCCCGAGGCTACGTACACATAGCCCCTGTCGGCATCCTCGGAATTATCGGAATGTATTCCATCGGCTCCCGCGGTAAGCCGCAGAGACGCATCCTTTATTTTAACACAGTCCTTGCCCTCAAGCGCGTGGCCCGCGCTTTCCACATTCAGTGTAAGCCCGCATAATACAAGGTCATCCTTTGAAGCAACACCGCACTTGAGATTGCCCTTGACAGTCAGTGTGCCGAGCCCGTTAAGGGTTAAATCTGCTCTGCTGAAAACAGCGGCATCGGCATTCTCTTCGGTATATTCGGCGGAATACCCGGTGCCGTCACACAGGATGCTCTCACTGCCCTCGCACACGGTAACAAACACCTTATCGGCTGATTTTATATATATTGCCGGCCCGAGGGGATTTGAAATTTCGGCATTTTTTAAAATTATTCTTACCTTGTCGTTCTTTCCCGCCTCAACCGTAATGCTTTCGTGACTGCCGCTCACGGCATAGGTTCCCGCCGAGGTGATTTTTACCCGACTTTCGCTGTCGGCCACCGTCACAGCCTCGTTCTCATCATAACCGTAGGTTGTATCACGGCTTGAAAATTCAAAATCCATATTTTCGGTGGAAACCGAGCTTTTAACCGACATATCGGCCGCACTGCCGCTTTCGCCCTTTTTGCCGCAGGAGGCAAGCATAAGGCAGGTACAAAGCGATAAAACGAGTATTAAAAGCCTTTTCAAAAAAATCACAGCTCCTCCGATACGGTTGCACGGCAATTGCTCACAATATCGAGGTTGCCGTTTCTGCAACGTATTTCATCAATAAGCATTTTTTCACATTCGGGATTTTTAAGCTCAATCGTGTAGGTGAGCTGATAAAGACTGCCCATATTTGCGGTTTTAACCCTGCGCAGCCTGTGGGAGAGAGTGAATTTTTCAAAAATATCGTCAAACACTCCGGTAAAATTCAAATCCTCGGGTATTGTAACCTTAAGCTCGCGTGTGTTATCCCGCTTTTCACCGAAGGGGGTTGCGGAATAAATAATGCTCATAACACACACCGTAAGCACAAATGCCACGGCCGTGCCCACATAGCCCACACCGCAGGCAAGACCCGCCGCCATTGCAATGAACACGCTTGTTATCTCCCTTGCACTGCCCGGTGCCGAGCGAAAACGAACAAGCGAAAAGGCGCCCGCAACCGCTATGCCCGTGCCGAGATTTCCGTTTACAAGCATTATTACCGTTTGTACCGTAAAGGGCAGCAACGCCACAGTTACGGCAAAGCCTTTTGTGCAGTGTCCCTTAAACATATGGGTGTAGGCAAGCACGGCCCCCAAAAGCAGTGAAGCCGCCGAGCACAGGGCAAAGGCCGTGGGCGTTATGCCGTCTGTTATTACCGATGAAAATATACTGTCAAGCACAGTATTCGCCTCCCAAGGTGATTATTTTTTTATTTTGTGCTTCTATTATTCCGTTTTTATAGGCCGTTCCGTATTTTGAAAACGAGGTAGGATAAATTTTAAATTCCGAAAGCATTTTCGCTATCCACAGCGGCATTGCGCCCGCCGTTTTAATCTCCATAACATAAAGCCCCTTTTCCAAAATACGTTGGCCGTAAATTCCGCTTGAAAGCTCCAAATCGTTGCCGCGGGCCAAAAGGTTGCCGTCAAAGGTCAGGCGTATTTCGCTGTTTTCGCGGTCATAAAAGGCATCACGCTCATAAAACAGCGCGGCCGCGGGGAGAAGCGCGCCGTAAAAGCTTTTAAAATACTCTATTTCGCGGCATATTTGAGTGTCGTCAAGCGGAGTGTCCCCATGCATATAGGCCTTTGCCGCGCCGTACTCCGTGCTTATTCGCCTTTTGAAAACAACCCCCCTGTATTTTTTCTTAAGCTCCAAAAAGCAGCCCGAGGTGTCGCCCGGTACACCGTAGCTTCTCAGCCGAAGCTTTTCCTTGTAGACGGGCTTCTCAATCGAAGCTCTTATCAGCCGCCTGTCGGGTGTGTCGTAATAAATATTGCAAATACAGCTTTTTCCGTGCTTATCGGGCACGGTGGCGGCTTCAAGGCGTTTTTGAAGCGCGGCATAGGTTTTGTCGCTTATAATGTACTTTTTTTCGTACCGCTTGAAAACCGTTTGCGGCATAAGCACACCTCCGTTGTGTGAATAATTTTGTTTACGCTTTATACGGGTATTCTATCCCTCGGAATTTGCACAATTATGAATATTTTTTAAACAACTGTGTGATTTTCTTGACATAAGAGCGTTTTTTGCCCCGTTTTTCGCGTTTTTTCCTTTATTTGTAGCATTTTTGTTACTTGCTTAATCAAGTGTACGGTTATATAATGTAATTTGGTATTAATTGCTTCGGGAGTGTTTTAAAAAATGCTTGACAACATATATGTTATAATTCCGTCACTCAATCCCGATGAAAAGCTTAAAAAAACAGTCGCGGGTATGCTTGCGGCCGGCTTTAAAAAAATCATCATAGTGAACGACGGAAGCGACAATGAGCATCTTGATAATTTTCCCCGCTCTGATGAAAATATAACCGTTATGCACCGCAGGCTCAACCACGGCAAGGGTGCCGCGCTTAAGTTGGCCTTTCGCCACATAATGCACAACTGCCCCGAGGCCGAGGGCGTGGTAACGGTGGATGGGGACGGTCAGCACAGCCCTGCGGATGCCGCGGCCTGTGCCGAGGCACTGCACGGCTTGAAAAAAGGTGCTGTTCTCGGGTGCCGCGATTTTTCCGGTGAGGATGTGCCTAAAAGAAGCCGAATGGGCAACCACATAACCTCGGGTGTTTTCAAGCTTCTTTGCGGAATGGATATTTCGGATACACAAACGGGGCTTCGTGCTTTTCCCGTTTCGCTTTTGCCGCTTTTGATTTCGGTAAAGGGTGATCGCTTTGAGTATGAAACCAATATGCTGCTTAAATTTAAGCAGAGCGGCGTGAGAATAAAGGAAGTGCCGATTGAAACGGTGTATATAGAGGAAAACGCGACCTCGCACTTCCGCCCGTTTAAGGATTCCGTAAGAATTTACGGCTTTATTATTTCATATCTTTTAAGCTCGGCGGTCTCCTTTGTAGCCGATCTTTCGCTGTTTTACATAATGCTTAAGCTTTTGGGCACAGCCCTCGGCAGTGCGGCCGAGCTTGTTTCCACGGCAATTGCAAGGGCGGTTTCCTCGCTTTTGAATTACAGCATAAACCGCACACGGGTTTTCGGTGCGGGTAAAAACAGCCGCGGCAGCTTGGCGCGGTATTATATGCTTGCAGTGCCGCAAATGCTGATTTCGGGCGGAATTGTAACACTGCTTTCCGCACTTTTAAAATCCGCGCCGCTTGCAACCACCGTTATAAAGCTCTGTGTTGATACGGTTATATTCTTTGTGAATTACCGTATTCAGCAAAACTGGGTTTTTGCCGAAACGGCCGCAAAAAATATAAAGGCCGCACGTCCGCGCCGCCCGCTTACGGTGCGCACGGTGGTGCTGCGAAGCCTGATAAGCCTCGGAACGGCGGTTGCAATGCTGCTTGTAACGGTAATTTCGGCCGCACTTATGATTTGCTACGGCCCGAGCAAAAGCCTGCGCAATATGACGGTTATTATGGCAAAGGAGGCCAGTGCCACTAAGTGGATACCCACCTTGTTTTTGCCCGCCTCCACCGTTAATTCGATAATTGAGGAAAGCGAAAAGGTTAATGTTGACGTTATAAGCACAGATGATTTCGCCGCAACCGATAATCCCGATGAATGGGAGGATGCGATTGACGGAATGAAGCTTATATACCTTAAGGAGACCAAATTCAAGGGCTATCTGCTGCTTATCCGTGACCCGAAGCGTGTAACGGTGGGTGTTTCCTCGGAGAATTATTCCTCGGCCACGGCCGGTGCCAGAATTTTCGATATCGCCGCAAAGTACGGCTGTGTTGCCGCAATCAACGGTGGCGAATTTGCCGATGCGGGCGGTCAGGGCACGGGTGCCGCACCTATGGGGCTTACCTATTCGGGTGGAAAAAATGTTTGGAACGACGGATTAAAGCGCACCTTTATGGGCTTTGATAAAGACGATAGGCTTGTTGTAAGAGAAGGTATGACCAAGGCCGAGGCCGATAAGCTCGGTATACGCGATGCGGTTTCCTTCCAAACGGGCAATGTGCTGATACAGCAAAACGGTGAAGATATTAAGCTCTTTAAAGCGGACAGTGACACAGGCACCGCCCAACGCACCGCAATCGGTCAGCGGGCAGACGGCACGGTTATAATGCTGGTTACCGACGGTCGCTCGGTTGACAGCATAGGTGCCACCCGCAATGATGTTATCGACCTTATGGTATCCTACGGTGCGGTAAATGCAGGTATGCTTGACGGCGGCTCCTCCGCAATGCTTTACTACCGCAATTATTTTGACAAATATCAAATTGATAAATCACAGCTCGACCCATATCAGCAAAAGGGGCTTGTGAACAGATACAAGGCGTTTACAAATCCGCGCCGCATACCCACTTATTTTATCGTCTCGGAGGAATCGGAATGAAAACGCGTTCGCTGTTTTTTAAGGTATATATTGCGGTGCTTGTGATTTTTGCGCTTGCACTGTCGGTTTTTTTGATTTGCTTTCACGGCTGGCTTAAAAATTACGAGGCCGGCCGCCCCGAGCAGCTTATGACCGCCTTTGTGAATGATGGGCTTAAAGGCGGCGGTCTTGCCGATTTGCGTAAGGAATACAATATTTCGGTTTCCCCCTATGAAACGGACGAGGCCATAAAAAGCACCGTTTCCGCAATGCTTGCAGAGGGTGAGCCTACCTTTTCCACCACGGCCTCAAAGCCGGAGGACTGCGAGCTTGCCTATTCCGTGAAATGCGGCGACAGCAAGCTTATGAGTGTTTATTTTAAGCGTGACGAAAAAAAGCACTATAAAATTGCCGGCATTGATTTTGAAAAAAAGCTTTACAAAAGCTTTAAAATAGCGGTCCCCTCAAATGCGGAGCTTGCGGTAAACGGTGTTACGGTAGAGGCCTCCGACCGCAAAAACGAGGCCTTACCCGAAATAGTTTCGGATTTTGCCGACGGCAGTGATATTATTTACAAGCAATCGGTCGTGCTTGAAAAAATGCTCGGCAGTGAACCGAAAATCACGGCTATATCGGGCAACACAGAGCTTTCGGTTGAAAAAAGCGAGAGCAGCTACACTGCCGTGCAGAGCTTCCCCGAGCGTGAGGGTGTTTCCGATATTGCAGGCAAGGCGGCCTCGGTTTACGCTGATTATATGCAGAACGACTCCTCAATCGGGCAAATCCGCAAATATGTGGATACCGAAACCGATTTTTATAAAAATTTGCGCACAAGCCTTGTTTATTTCGTTTTGGATCATCAAAAGCACGAAATAAAGGACCTTAAAACCGCCGATTTTCATAAATACAGCGATGAGCTTTTCAGCTGCAGGGTAACACTTGCAAATGAGCTCACCCGCAACGGCGCAAAATACCGCGATATGTTCGATAAATATGTTTATCTGCGGCGCGACGGCAACAGCTACAAGGTTCTCGATATGCAGAACACAGGGGGCAATGCAAATGAATAATTTTGAGATAGGAATACTTGATTTTATAAGAGATACCTTTGCCTGCTCATTTTTGGATACCGTAATGCCGATTATAAGTCTTTTCGGTGATAAAGGAATTTTTTGGATAGCGGTTGCGGTTTTGCTGATAATTTTCAAAAAAACACGTAAAACGGGTATTTCAATGGGCGCGGCACTGCTTATAGGTGTTATTGTGGGAAATTTGATTCTCAAAAATGTTGTTGCCCGCATTCGCCCGTATGACCTGAATACCGAAATCACGCTGCTTGTAAGTGCCCTTTCGGATTATTCTTTCCCCTCGGGGCACACGCTTGCCTCCTTTGAGGCGGCCACCGTGCTTTTAATCCGCGATAAGCGGCTCGGCATACCCGCACTTGTGCTTGCAATTTTAATTGCACTTTCAAGGCTTTATCTTTATGTGCATTATCCAACCGATGTGCTTGCGGGTGCGGTGCTCGGCACGGCTATAGGCTTTTTCGCCTGCTTCCTTGTGAATAGTGCTTACAACAAGCTCCCTAAGCTTAAAAAGAATAACTAATAAAAAAATAATACCGACTGCAAATTTTAACCGCAGTCGGTATTATTTTTATCACAGCTCGGGCGATTGCACCGCCTATTTCAAAAGATGAATTTGGCCTATAATCGGCAAATCCTTGGCTTTGCCCTGTGCGGCATTTATTATTCCCAAGATCGCAAGCACCAAGAAAACCAGGTTCAAAACGCCTATTGCAAAGCACACGGCAAAATAGAGTATGCGTGCGGGGCCGAAAAGCACCCACGAAAGCACTTTAAGCAAAACCTGGCAGGCAAGCTCGCAGATTAAAAGCACAAGCCCCTGATTTGCATGAAAGCGCGCAAATTTGGAATTCGGAGCACCGATAAGCGGAACCAACACAAGAATACCTATGTAGGACAGAACCGCAAATACTTTATTTGCCGAAATATCGGCCGGGTCAAATTCCGCGGTGTTATCCTTTGTGTCGGTAATTTTGGTTACCGTGTCCGAAAAGCCGGCTCCATGCGCAGTCTGCCCCGCTTTATTGTTCGCTGCGCCCTCCACGGGTGCCCCGCAATTGGGGCAAAAGGCGGCTTCCTCCTTAATTTCGGTACCGCATTGTGTACAAAAAGACATTTTAACATCCCTTTCAACGATTTATGTTGTAATTTTAACATTAAAACCCGCATATGTCAAGAAATGCTGGCTTGGTTACGCTGTTATAATAAATAAAAAGTTAATTCCCAAACTAAAGTCTATTGCATTTTCCACTGTGTAGCTTACTTTGGGAATTAACCCCGAAAACTTTTTTGCGTGCCGTATATATTGCCCTCACGGTCAAGACAGGTGAAAAATCACAAGCGACAGCCCTTTGGTAAACAAAACGGCGGGAGCAAGCTCACGCCACAGACTGTAGACAAACTACTCGGCCACAATTTTGTTTTTTCGGCGACACGCGCGTCGAAAAAACACCTTGTAAGCGAAAATCTTCGATTTTCGTGCGAACGGCTTCCCCGTCCAAGAGAGCGCGACTTT
>CAZKUO010000054.1:0-9859 GCA_964555975.1 uncultured Ruminococcus sp.
ATTTTATTCTGCCGTCCAACGGCTTTTCGGCATCGATCGGAATAAGCCAAGACTTGCCTTGCTTAACAGCGCCTTCGATTTTTTCGTTTTTGCAAAGAGCGGAGACTCTCCTCTCCGATATATTCCAAAGCTTTGCGGCATCTTTTACAAACATGGTATCAGCCATCAGATATACCTCCACGCATAATTCACGGTAACATTGTACCGTATTTTCGGAATAATGTCAATATGTTTCGGAATAATATAAGCGCATTTTCAGACAGATTATTTTCACGGATTTACAAGGATAATATCATTGAAAAATTATCCGACTAACGTTACTCCGTAATGGCAAGTGAATATAAAACAAACAATTATTCAGGCGATTGAAAACCGCAATCCCAACTAAAACCGTATAAAGAAAAAAGGTGTAACCCCGTTTTATGAGGTTACACCGCATTTTCTGAAATTCCGCCTTATTCACCTGTGGCATTTAAGGACATGGATTTTGCATTAATCGGCGCTGATTTTAATTTCGGGCTATTGCTCCATTACAGCACGAAATTCCTCGCCCGAAATTTTTTCTTTTTCAAACAAAAGCTTTGCCACTGTGTGAAGCTTCGGCATTGCATTTTGCAAAAGCTCCAATGCCTTTGCGTACTGCTTCATAACAACGCGCTCTATTTCCTCATCTATAAGCGCGGCGGTTTTTTCGGAATAATTCGGTGTTGATGAGAAATCACGTCCCAAGAATACCTCATTATCGTCATGACCGTAGGTGACAAGGCCGAGCTTATCGCTCATACCGAATTTGGTTACCATTTGCCTTGCAAGTGCGGTTGCGCGTTCAATATCGTTTGAAGCACCCGTGCATACATCATCCTGTGTGAGTTGCTCGGCCGCCCTGCCGCCCAAAAGCGAGCAAATTTGCTCGGAAATTTGATTTTTGGAGGTATGACCCTTTTCATCAACAGGGAGATACATAGTGTAGCCTGCGGCCATACCGCGCCTGATGATGGAAATTTGATGAACGGGGTCCTGTGTGGGTAGGAAATAGGAAACAATGGCGTGGCCTGCCTCATGATAGGCGGTAACCTTTTTATCCTTATCCGACACAATGTGGGATTTCTTTTCGGCACCCATAACCACCTTTATGGTTGCCTCCTCAATTTCCTGCTGAGTTATTGCTTTCTTTTTATGGCGAACCGCAAGAAGCGCCGCCTCGTTGAGCAGGTTTTCAAGATCGGCACCCGTAAAGCCCGAGGAGGATTTCGCTATTGTGGCAAGGTTAACATCGGGGCCCAAAGGCTTGCCGCGTGAATGAACCTTTAAAATTTCCTCCCTGCCCTTAACATCGGGATAATTTACGGTTATCTGCCTGTCAAAACGGCCGGGGCGCAAAAGCGCCTTATCCAATATATCGGGGCGGTTTGTGGCCGCCATAACTATTACACCCTCGTTAACGCCGAAGCCGTCCATTTCAACCAAAAGCTGGTTTAAGGTTTGCTCACGTTCATCGTGACCGCCGCCGAGACCCGCTCCGCGCTGCCTGCCGACGGCATCAATTTCATCAATAAAGATTATTGCGGGGGCTTCACGCTTGGCCTCGCTGAAAAGATCACGCACACGCGAAGCACCTACACCCACAAACATTTCCACAAAATCCGAGCCCGAAATGGAGAAGAAGGGTACACCCGCCTCACCCGCAACGGCGCGTGCAAGCAAGGTTTTTCCCGTTCCGGGAGGGCCCACAAGCAAAACGCCCTTGGGTATTCTGGCACCGAGCTCGTTATACTTTTTCGGGTCCTTGAGGAAATCCACAATTTCAACCATTTCCTCTTTTTCTTCATCGGCACCCGCAACATCCGCAAAGGTGGTTTTTCGCTTGCCGTCCTCCTTGCGAACCTTAGCCTTGCCGAAGCCCATTGTTTTATCCGTTCCCATTGAAGCATTCATACGCTTCATAATGAAAACCCAAAACAGCACCATTACCGCCACCGTAATAATTGTGGGCAGCAGGTTCATAATCCATGCGGTTTCGCCGCCGGCCTCGTAATCATATTTGATCATATCGGAGGTACCGCTGTTTTCCTCGTTAAGCTTTAAAACAAAATCATTAACGTCATTGTAGAAAATTGAGGGGTCGGCCACGGTGTAGCGGTAGGTCTTGCCGTCTTCACGGAGCTTGTAGGTAAGCTGACCGCTGTAAAGGTTAAGCTTAAATTCGGAAATTTCATTTTCCTTAACCATTTCCACAATTTCATAGTACTTTGTTTCCGTGGTGCTTTTGGAAAGCCGCGAAACCGACATTACCGCCAGAATAAACACTATCGGAATAACGATAAACAAAAGCACATTTTTAAAATTCTTGTTCAAGAGTCAGGCTCCTTTCCTATTTGTCGGCGTAAACCGATGAGGATAATACTCCGACATAGGGCAAATTTCTGTATTTTTCGTTGTAATCGAGCCCATAGCCGATTACAAATTCATCGGGAATAACCTTGCCCACATAATCCGCCGAAATATCGGCCCTGCGGTTTGTCGGCTTATCCAGAAAGGCACAAACCTTAAGGCTTGCGGCGTTTCTGTCCAACAAAACGTTTTTAAGATAAGCAAGTGTTACACCGGAATCCAAAATATCCTCAACCAAAAGTATATCACAGCCGTCGGGGTCAATATCAAGATCCTTTTTGAATTTAACAACCCCAGTTGTTTTTGTTCCGCTGTAGGAGGAGACCGCCATAAAATCTATGCGGCAATCACAGGTGATTGAGCGCATAAGATCCGCCATAAATACAACCGCACCCTTAAGCACACTCACAAGCAACAGGCGCTTGCCGGCGTAGTCCCTTGAAATTTGCTCACCGAGACGCTTGCAAATTTCCTTAATTTCCTCCTCTGTAACCAATACTCTTTCAACATCCTTGTCAAGTGACAATTCGTTCAACCCCTAATCCGTAATATTTTGTACCGCCTTGGCGGTAATAACCGTAATTTGCTTTGTTTTTTTCGTTACCGCGCAACGCTCGGCAACGCCTACTCCGTATATCCATATAACACCGCGCTCATCGGCAAGCACAGGCAAAGCCTCACGCTCGGCCGGAGTAAGCCGAAGCTCGTTATACAGCTTTTTGAGTGTTTTTGTACAGCCACGCCCGGCAAGCCGTATGCTGTCCCCGGGCAATCTTGTACGCAATACCGATTTTCCCATAATTTTATCACAGTCAAGAGAATTTTTTAATAACAAATTATTAACATTTTCTCCGTTTGTAAACAAATCGTTAATTCGGCACTGCATTGAAACACTGTATTCACATTTTTCGTGTGTTTCGCCGCACTTTTTTATTTTTAAAAGCCCGTTTTTCACATTTGCCGTGCAATTTCCCGGCAGGCTGACCCGGCCGCCGCCGAGTGCCGCACGGTAAAGAGCCTCGGTGTGGGTGTAGTCAGGCTGTGCCCCTAAAGCACTGCGGGCATAATTCGCAAGTGCCGCCTTTGCAACTGCCGGGTGCGGCATTTCGGTAATTTCAAGCCCCTCCGCGGTAAGCTTTTCCGAGAGATATTTTTCCGCACAGCCGTTTAAAAATTCGGCCTCCTCGTTTAAAACCGAAACGGTGCGTGTAACCGCCGCCTCAACCGAGGGGTTAATTTCCTTTAAAACGGGAATGATTTTATGCCGTATTTTGTTTCGGGTACAGTCATCGGATAAATTGGTGCTGTCGGTAACATAGCTCAAGCCGTTTTCCGCACAGCAGCGCTCAACATCATCCCTTGTGCAAAGCAGCAACGGGCGTATAAGCCGTCCCCTTTTCGGCGGTATTCCGCAAAGGCCCGAAAGCCCCGCCCCCCTCGTGAGGTTAAAAAGCACGGTTTCAACATTGTCGCTTGCGGTGTGGGCGGTTGCAATAAGCCCTTCACATTTTTCCAAAAAGGAATATCTAAGCTCCCGCGCGGCCTCCTCAAGGCCGATTTTTTTCTCTGCGGCATATTTCGGCACATCCCCGCGGCCCGCGGTAAACGGCACGCCGAGCCTTTCACAAAGCTCACGTGAAAAGGCTTCATCACGGTCGGCCTCCGCTCCCCGTATCATATGGTTAAAATGTGCGGCGGCAACCGTTATTCCGAGCCGCTCACGCAGCTTAAAGAGGGTAACCAGAAGCGAAACCGAATCCGCCCCGCCCGAGAGTGCCACCGTAACCCGAGACCCTTGCGGCACAAGCGAAAAACGCCTTATGGCCTCTAAAACCTTTTCTTCCATTATCTGAACACGTCCACAGAGGTAAATCTTGTATATCTTCCGTCCCAATGCAGGGGTATTGTGCCTATTTCACCGTGACGGTTTTTTGCCACAATACATTCCGATTTGCTTTGGTCGCTCATATCCTCATCCTCGGACTTTTCGCTGTCGTAATAAGCATCACGGTAAAGAAACAGCACTATATCCGCATCCTGCTCTATTGAGCCCGAATCACGCAAATCCGAAAGCATAGGCTTGTGTGATTTGCCCTTTGCCTCGGTTCCGCGCGAAAGCTGTGCGCAGGCAATAACGGGCACCTTAAGCTCCTTGGCCATTATTTTCAGGCTTCGCGTAATTTCCGAAATTTCCTGAACACGGTTATCGTTCTTCTGTGCCGAATGCATAAGACCCAAATAATCTATAACCACCAAATCCAGCTTTTTCATTCTTCTCAGTTTGGCTTTCATTTCGGGAACGGTTATGTTTGAGGTCTCATCGAAATATATATCGGTTTTTGAAAGCACGTCTCCCGCCTGGGCAAGCCTTGTCCATTCGTCCTCATCAAGCTCACCCGTGCGCAGCTTTTCGCTTTTTATTCCGGCTTCGCTTGAAAGCAGTCTTTGAGCCAACTGGTCCCTCGTCATTTCGAGTGAGAAAAAGCAAACCGTTCTGCCCGTGTTCACCGCAACATTGCGGACTATATTGAGCGCAAAGGAGGTCTTTCCCATACCGGGGCGCGCGCCGAGAATTATCAAATCGGATTTGTTAAGTCCGGTTATCATTCTGTCAAGCTCACCTATTCCGCAGGGAATGCCTATGTAATCATCCCTTGTTTCTGGATCGGTCATTTTTGAAAGGCGGTCGTAGGTTTCGTTTTCAATTACGCTTTTAATGTGCGTAAGCCCGGTCACCTCGCGCCCTTGGCGTATTTCGTAAATCCGCTGCTCGGCACCGTCCAAAAGCCGCCCCGAATCAAGTGTGTTTTCGTTTATATCCTTAATAATATCCTGTGCCGCCGTCATAAGTGAGCGCGCATAATACCGCTCCCGCACAATTGCCGCATAGGTAAGCACATTGGCACTGCTCGGCACGGTTTGAACAAGCTGGGTAAGATATGCCTTTCCGCCCGCCTCGTCATAAACACCGCCGCGCTTCAGCCTTTCAAGCAGAGAAACAAAATCTATTACCTGGCTCAGCTCATACATTTCGGCCAAAGCCGAATATATTTCCCTGTGCTGAGGAATGTAAAAATATTCGGTTTTAATTTCGGTGGCAACGTCGTTAATGCATTTCGGGTCTATTATAACCGAGCCCAAAACCGCCTGCTCGGCCTCAACCGAATACGGCAGCCGTGCACCGTCAAAATCGTAAATAAGCTTTTCGCCGGCCATTTCCCGTTACTCCGTTACCTTAACGGTAATTTTCGCGGTAATACCCTTGTAAAGCTTAATTTCGGCACTGTACTCGCCGAATGCCTTAATATCCGCCACCGTCATTTTTTTGCGGTCAATTTCAATGCCGAAAGCATTTTTAAGCTCGGCCGCTATTTCCTTTGAGGTCACCGCACCGAAAAGTCGGCCGCCCGTTCCCGCCTTTGCCTTAACCGTTACGGTTTTTCCGTTAAGCGTGTCGGCAACAGCCTGCGCGGCGGCGGTTTCCTCCTTTAAATGGTGGGCACGCGCCTCCTCACGGTTTTTAAGCTCGCTTAAAGCGGCATTGTCCGCCTCGGTGGCAAGCCCCTTGGGGAACAGAAAATTACGTGCGTAGCCGTCGGACACATTGCAAAGCTCACCCTTTTTTCCGTGGCCCTTAACATCCTGCAGCAATACAACCTTCATTTTAATCACCATATCTTTCTAAGGTATAAAATACAATTCAGCTTACCGAGCACTCTTGTAAGCCGCCGATTAAGCCTCCATTATAATCGGTAAAATCATAGGTGTGCGGCGGGTTTTGGCTGTAACATAGCGCGCCACACGCTCCTTGATTTTTGTTTTAACGGTAGCCCAATCACGTATTCCGGTAGAAGCCGAGTATTGCAGTGTATCACACACAAGTCGGCTTATGTCGTTCATCATCTGCTCGGATTCCTTAACGTAAACAAACCCGCGCGAAACAACATCCGGCCCCGCAATTGCCGTTCGCGAAATGCGATCGACCGTAACCGCTATTATTATTATGCCGTCATCCGACAAATGCTTTCTGTCCCGCAGAACAATACTGCCGACATCCCCGACACCTAAGCCGTCTACAAGCACGCGGCCTGCCTGAACCGTCTCGGTTGCCTTAACCGCGCTGTTTGTAAGCTCTATCACACTGCCGTTTGAAGCAATTACGATATTATCCTCGGGTATTCCCATTTGCCTTGCAAGCCCAGCGTGCTTTACAAGGTGCATCTGCTCACCGTGAAGCGGAATAAAGTACTTCGGCTTTATAACGCTCATTATAAGCTTAAGCTCCTCCTGGCAGGCGTGCCCCGAAACGTGCACATCGTACATTCTTTCGTGAACTACGTTTGCGCCGCGCTTAATAAGCTCATTAATAACCTTATTTACCAGCTTTTCGTTACCGGGAATTGGGTTGGCGGAGATAATTATGGTATCCCCCGGAATTATTTCAACCTGCCTGTGTTCCGAAAAGGCTATGCGGTGAAGTGCGGAAAGCGGCTCACCCTGACTGCCCGTGGTTACTATAACCATTTCGTTTGCCGGGTAATTCTTTATCATATCAATATCAACCAGAACATTATCCGGCACATTGAGATACCCAAGCTCCGAGGCCACCGAAACAACGTTTATCATGCTTCTGCCCGAAACCGCCACCTTGCGCCCGCAACGCACAGCCTCATCAATAATCTGCTGAATACGGTGAATGTTTGAGGAAAAGGTTGCAACTATAATTCGGCTGTCCCCCGCCTGGCCGAAAAGCTTTGAAAAGGAATCACCCACAATGCGCTCCGACGGCGTAAAGCCGGGGCGACCCGCATTTGTGGAATCGGACATAAGCGCCAAAACCCCGCGCTTGCCAAGCTCCGAAAACCTGCCTATATCTATCACATAATCGTCAATGGGAGTTGTATCTATTTTAAAGTCACCCGTCTGCACAACGGTGCCCGCTCCGCAGGTAATGGCAAAGCCCACCGCATCGGGTATGGAATGATTTACGTGTATAAATTCAACCGAAAACTTGCCGAGCTTCACCGTCTCCCCCGGAGAAACCGTGTTTAGGTGAGCACTTGAAAGCAGTCTGTGCTCACGAAGCTTGCCCTCAATAAGGCCTATTGTAAGGCGTGTGGCATATATCGGGACATTGAAATTGCGCAAAAGATACGGTATTGCGCCTATATGGTCTTCATGACCGTGGGTAACCACAAGTCCCTTGATTTTATCTTTGTTTTCCAAAATATAGGTAAAATCAGGTATTACAATATCTATGCCCGGTGTTTCCTCATCGGGAAAGGACATACCGCAATCCACCAAAAACATATCCCCGTCATACTCATAAAGGGTAATATTCTTGCCTATTTCATCAAGCCCGCCGAGAGGGATAATCCTCAGCGGCTTTTTCGGCGCGGGTTGCCTGCGCGTGTAGCTTCTTGTGCGCACCGCCGTACCGCCGGCCTCGCGCCTTTGCGGTGTTTTTTGCTTTGCCGCGGGTTTTCCCGCAACCGCACCCGCCGCAGACGAGATGCGCTTTGTGTAGCCGGTCTTCGTTGCGCCCTTACCTGCGGTTGCTTTCTTCTTTTCGTTTGTTTCGCTCATTAAAAAAATTTCCTCCAAAAATATCTTTCGGCGGCAGTGCTACGGCTCACGGCTCGGCGCAAGAGTATTAAAACCCACTCTCCGACCGTACCCGACTGTCCCGCCCGTTATTATATAAATATCGCCCTGCGCGGGCCGATATTAATAATCATTTTACATACGTTTCTATTGTACCCTTATTTCACTGCCGTTGTCAAGCATTTTTACAAATTTCCGCTTCGGGATGATATATTTCAGTCAGCTTTTAAAAACAGGGATCTGCGCTAACCGTCATATTCGACGGAAAACGGCAAAATTGCTCTCTGTTTATACGAAAAAATCGAGCGCGCAAAACGCCCGATTTTTTTCGCAGATTTCAGTACTCTGCGAATATACTTATACCATATTAACAGTGACGGCACAAGTGTTTTTTTGGATTTTCAAAGGTTTCGTGTCGAAAAAATCATTTTAGCTAAAACACGACCTCACCGGGCAAGCCTAAATAATCCGAATCCGTCAAGAGCTTTGAATTTAAAAGTGATTTTTACAATATTTTCAACCGTCTTAAGCCGTCAAAATCACCGTGGCTTGCCGTTTCTTCAAAAGCATTGCATTATAATTTTACCGTCGAAAATATAATATGCCGAAGCCGTAAAAAATCATCGTCAAAAAAATGCGTTGCCGTTGTTTTATCGGTTGTTTCGGAGCCTTTTTCACAGAGTACTGAACTCTGCGAAATTATAAACCCTAAAACCGATTGGGATGCCACGAAAGAGGTTAAAACCTGTGCAAAGCATTGAAATTTCAATAATTATCGCAATTGTACTTATAATTGCATTTTTGCTTATAATAAAGGCAGCCGAATTTTTTGTTCAATTCAGCAATGACACGCGGTATATTATGAGCGAGGTACATCGTGCCTATAATGACGAGGAATATGCTTATTGGAGCCGTGAGCTTCGTTGTCATTACCTGTGCCTTATACCCTTTGTGAATGAAAAAAATGTTTCACGGCTTTATGACCTTATTTTTCAGAAGCTCAAAAAGCGATAATTTTACAATTTTGCCGTCATGCGAGCACCTTATCATAACGGGCTTGCCGCCTTTTATTGTTCAAGCTGCTTTCCCAAAAACGAGGCGGCAACCGAAGCAAGCTTAACATCACTGTCGGAGGCGGTTTTCCCGCTGTCCGATGAGAGCAGCACCGCGCCGCTTATATCACCCGCAATTAATATAGGCGCCGCAACGGCGATTTTCTGCACGGTTCCGTCAACGGCCTCTGTGCGCTCACCGCTGCCGAAAACCTCTACCCTTCTGTTTTCCATAATTTCCTCAAGGCGTTTTGTAATTCGGCGCTCAAGCACCTCTTTTTTGGATACGCCTGCCGCGGCAATGCAATGGTCGCGGTCGCAAATAAGAACATTAAGCTCGGTTGCGCATTTCAAGGCCTCGGCATACTGCGAAGCAAACTGCGCCAGCTCACCTATCGGTGAATACTTTTTGAAAATAACCTCGCCGCCCGCACTTGTATATATTTCAAGTGGGTCGCCCTCGCGAATACGCATAGTGCGCCTTATTTCCTTAGGTATTACAACTCGCCCGAGGTCATCTATCCTGCGCACTATTCCTGTAGCTTTCATATATATATAATCCCCTTTTGTTTTGATAATATTTCTATTATCTGTAAACATTGGGGATTTATACTGTGTTTTTCGGTTATTTGTTTAATTGACTTTTATGTGTTTCAAATCTCATTTACAACTATGAATAGTAAAAAAAGACTAATCTAAGTTGGTTGCATTTTTGCCGCTTCAAGTAAAATCATCAAAGCTTCAAATTATCATTTGGCGAATCGGCGTTAAAAAACATAATATAATAAATCGGAATATAAGTTATCTTTCCG
>CAZKUO010000055.1:0-9307 GCA_964555975.1 uncultured Ruminococcus sp.
CTGTTTTGTTATGCCGTTTTTTCTCCATTACATTTGATTTTAATTTTCAGACTTTGTCATATCCGCAAAGAATACTTCAGCCGCAGCACGGCAAAGTTTTTCACTTGGCATTTCATTTGTAGAATCATGCAAATAGTGTCTTTTGTTGATAAAGCACAATAATTCATCATATATCTTATTGGAAATCCTAAAAACGGTGCTTTTATCACCGTTGTAAATAATCACGGCGGCGCCTTGTGAAAAAATATTTCTACACATATCAAGCTGTGCGGAAATTTTGCCGTCGGCACCGTAAAAGGCAAAGCTGAAATATGCGTTCAGCTCATCTGCGGAAATTTCACTGTCGGAGCTGCGCCAAGCGGTTTCGGTCATTAAGGTTACAAAGCTTTTAATTTTATCGGCATCGGCGGGATTTTTAACAATGCCGAGCGCGCAGGCATAAAGCATATCTCGGTAGCAGTAATAAATCTTTTCAAATGTAACGCTTTCCGATTTACCGCCTGCAGAAAATGAAAGCATAATCAATCTATCTCGCCTCCGCTTTTTTCTTTATATATAATAAACGTATCATAATACAAGAGAGAATACAAAAATTAACGTTTTTCGTATTGAAAAATAAGAATTTTTGTTATATAATATGAACAGACGATAAAAACCGTAGGTTTATTGTATCGTGCGATGTCGCAAGACAATTAAATTATTATGTATTGGAACGGTGAATTTTATGAACAAGTTTATGCTTAACGAAACCTCTTATCACGGTGCGGGCGCCATTTCGGCAATACCCGAGGAAATTAAAAGCCGCGGCTTTAAAAAGGCATTTGTAGCCTCTGACCCGGATTTGGTGAAGTTCGGTGTTTCCGCAAAGGTTACCGATGTTTTGGAAAAAGCCGGTATTGATTACACGCTCTATACCGATATTAAGCCAAATCCCACCATTGAAAACGTGCAACACGGTGTTGCCGAATTTAAGTCCTGCGGTGCAGATTGCATTGTTGCAATAGGCGGCGGTTCTTCAATGGATACCGCAAAGGCCATCGGAATTATAATTACCAACCCCGAATTTGAGGATGTGCGCTCACTTGAGGGTGTTGCTCCCACAAAGAATAAATGCGTGCCTATAATAGCTGTTCCCACAACGGCCGGTACCGCTGCCGAGGTTACAATCAATTATGTAATCACCGATACCGAGAAGAAGCGCAAATTTGTTTGCGTGGATGCACACGATATTCCGGTTGTTGCCGTTGTTGATCCCGATATGATGGCAACAATGCCTGCTTCACTCACCGCAGCCACCGGTATGGATGCGCTTACACACGCTATTGAGGGCTACATAACAAAGGGTGCCTGGGAGCTTTCGGATATGTTCCACATTAAGGCGATTGAAATTATTGCACGCTCACTGCGCGATGCCGTAAACAACGGCAAGGATGGGCGCGACGGTATGGCGCTCGGTCAGTATGTTGCGGGAATGGGCTTCTCCAACGTCGGCCTCGGTGTTGACCATTCTATGGCGCACACACTTTCCGCTTATTACGATACCCCCCACGGCAAGGCCTGTGCAATACTTCTGCCCACAGTAATGGCCTATAATGCCGAATATACCGGCGAAAAATATAAGGATATCGCAAAAGCTATGGGCGTTGAAAATGTTGACGGTATGACGGTTGAGGAATACCGCAAAGCCGCTGTTGATGCCGTTCGCAAGCTTGCCGAGGACGTGGGTATTCCCACAACGCTTAAGGGCATTGTTAAGGAGGAGGATATTCCGGCACTGGCCGAATCCGCCTATGCAGATGCCTGCCGCCCCGGCAACCCGAGAGAAACAAGTGTTGAGGAAATTTCCGAGCTTTACAGAAGTCTTATGTAATTTTCGCACTGAATTTGAGCCGCAGCCCAAAAACGGGTTGCGGCTCAAATTGTATAAAGAACAAATTACTTTTTAAAGCTGTTTTTCAATTTCGGCAATGCTTTCACGCAGCATTGTCGCTTTTTCAAGAACACGCTTTAAGGATTCACGCTGCTGCTCCACAACTGCGGCAGGTGCCTTTGCAACGAATCCCGGGTTATTAAGCTTCTTTTCAAAGAAAGCTATATCCTCCTCGGCTTTTTTCAGCTCCTTATTCATACGCTCAAGCTCGGCGGTAAAATCAACCAGCTCTCGCATAGGCATATAAACCGTAGCGGCATCGGTAATAACACGCACCGCACCGTCACTGTCAAAGCTCTCCCCTATTTCAACATTTTCCGCATAGGCAAGGCGGCAGATATAAGCGGTTCCCTTTGCAAAGGTTGACTTAAAGGATGTGGCAATAAACATATTTGCCTTTTTTGAAGGCGGAACATTCATTTCGGCACGGCGGTTTCTTACAGCCTTGATTACCGCCATAATTTTTTCAAAATCTTCTTCCTCAGCGGCAAATTCAAAGGCTTCGCTGTATTTTGGCCAATCCGAAACCATAAGTGCCTCGCCGCAGTGCGGAAGCGATTGCCATATTTCCTCGGTGATAAACGGCATAAAGGGATGCAACAGTGCCAATATACCCGTAAACACGTGCAACAGCACTGCACGTGCGGTATCTGCTGCCGCGTCATCCGCACCGTTTAAGCGGGATTTGCAAATTTCAATGTACCAATCGCAAAAAACATCCCAAATAAAATCATAGAGCTTTTGCACCGCCATACCGAGCTCATATTTTTCAAGATTTTCGGTAACCTCGGATACTAATGTATTGTATTTTGAAAGTATCCATTTATCTTCAAGAGCAATGTCGGTTACATCAAAGTGCAAAACCTCATCCGAGCGAAGATTCATCAAGATAAACCGAGCGGCATTCCAAAGCTTGTTGGCAAAATTACGGCTTGCCTCTACCCTCTCGGGAATGTAACGCATATCATTTCCAGGGCTGTTTCCGGTTGCAAGTGAAAATCTGAGTGCATCGGCACCGTATTCGGAAATGACCTCAAGCGGGTCGACACCGTTGCCGAGCGATTTTGACATTTTTCTGCCCTGCGGGTCACGCACAAGACCGTGAATAAGCACCTTATCAAAGGGCACCTGACCGGTTTGCTCAATTCCCGAGAACATCATTCGCATTACCCAAAACGGAATAATATCATAGCCGGTAACAAGTGTATTGGTGGGATAATAATGCTTGAAATCCGCAGTTTCCTCGGGCCAGCCGAGGGTGGAAAACGGCCACAGTGCCGAAGAAAACCAGGTATCCAGTGTGTCGGGGTCCTGCTCAATATGCTTGCCGCCGCAATGCGCACAGGCATCGGGTTCCTCGCGGGATACGGTAATTTCACCGCAATCGGCGCAGTACCAAGCCGGTATTCTGTGACCCCACCAAAGCTGACGGGAAATGCACCAATCACGTATATTTTCCAACCAATGGAAATATATTTTTTCAAAGCGACGGGGAACAAACTCGGTCTCTCCCCTTTTAACCGCTTCGATTGCGGGCTCGGCCAAGGGCTTCATTTTAACAAACCACTGCTTTGAAACGCGCGGCTCAACCGTGGTTCCGCAACGGTAGCAGGTTCCGACATTGTGCACGTGTTCTTCGGTTTTCACAAGCGCACCCTCGGCTTCTAGATCGGCTAAAATTGCCTTTCTTGCCTCATATCGGTCCATACCCGCATATTTCGGAAAATCCGCGGTGATTTTGGCATCGTCTGTTAAAACATTGATTACGGGCAGGTTATGACGAAGCCCCACTTCAAAGTCATTCGGGTCGTGTGCGGGTGTGATTTTAACGGCACCCGTGCCGAAATCCATTTCAACATAATCGTCCGCCACAACCGGAATTTCACGGTGAACAATAGGCAAAACCAAGGTCTTCCCTACCAAATCACGGTAACGCTCATCATTTGGATTAACAGCCACCGCAGTATCACCTAGCAGGGTTTCGGGGCGGGTCGTGGCAAGCTCCAAATAACCGCTTCCGTCCTTAAACGGGTAGCGCAGGTGCCAAAAATGCCCTGCCTGTTCTTCATATTCAACCTCTGCATCGGAAATGGAGGTTTTGCAATGGGGGCACCAGTTAATTATTCGCTCACCGCGATAAATAAGGCCCTTTTCATAAAGACGGACAAAAACCTCACGAACAGCCTTGTTGCAGCCCTCATCAAGGGTGAAGCGTTCTCTTTCCCAATCACATGAAGATCCCATTTTTTTAAGCTGCTCTATAATTCTGCCGCCGTATTGCTTTTTCCAAGCCCAGGCACGTTCAAGGAAGCCTTCTCTGCCGACATCCTCCTTTGTTAAGCCCTCAGAGCGCATTTTTTCAACTATTTTCGCTTCGGTTGCAATGGAAGCGTGGTCGGTTCCGGGTACCCAAAGAGTATCATAGCCCTGCATACGCTTAAAGCGAATAAGTATATCCTGCAACGTGTTATCAAGTGCGTGCCCCATATGAAGCTGACCCGTAATATTCGGCGGAGGAATTACAATTGTGTAGGTGGGCTTGCCTTCCTCGCATTTTGCGTGAAAATATCTGCCCGAAAGCCACATTTTATAAATTCTGTCCTCAACCTCTTTGGGGTCGTATTGCTTTGCCAATTCCTTTGCCATTGAATTTTCACAACCTTTGGAAATTATTTCTTTTAATAAAAGCTTCCGAAATACATATGCTATAGCTGTCGGTAAAAAAGCGTTTGCATAAAAGCCGACGAAAAAAGCTGTCTTGAGAGCTGAGCAGTTAAGCCCGTTACAACATAAAGCGAAAAATTGCTTTAAGGCGGAACGGTGAAAACAGCGACGCCTTAAGGCAGTTTTTTCTGCCTGTCAAAGCTCAAGCTTCTCCTGCTCGGCAGTGCCTACGGGCTTTTTGCTGCCCGCTGCGGGAAGATTTTTTGTGCGATAGCGGTGATCGCTTTCAAGCTCACCCGCTTTATATACGCTTACTTCGCTAAGCCGTTGTCCGCGCTTTTGGGTCATAACGGCAATTCCGCCGTTATCCTTTGTAGCCTTTGCGGGTATTGATGCCGTGTTTACAATCAGCATACGGCCGTTTGTTGAGGTGAGCAAAAGCTCGGTGTCCTCCTTAACAAGCATTACGGTGTGCAGTGTAAACTTATCCGAATAAGCTTTAATAAGCTTTTTACGGTTAGTCTTTGTTTGGTAGGAGGAAAGCGGAACTCTGGCTATTCGTCCGTTATCGAAAACAAAAATCATATAGCCCGAATAATCAGCCGTTGCAACCATATAAAGTGCACTCTCGGCCTCATCAAAGTCAAGCTTGCCCGCAACATAATCGCCCAAAACGCTTGCCTTGCCATCGGCAAAATCGGCAGTTCGCGATTTGTAAACCTGAGCCTTATTTGTAAAGAACAGCAGTTCCTCGGCATTTGTAGACTCAACCGTTTGAAGAAGCTCATCCCCCTCCTTAAGCTTTTGCTCACCGCTCATTCTGAGCGACTGCGGGGTAATTTTCTTGAAATAACCGTCCTTTGTAAAGAAAAGCGTTACGGGTGAGGTATCAAGCTCATCGGGCTCATCATTGCCGCTGTCCTCTGCGGCACTTATAATTTCGGTTCTGCGATCCTTGCCGTATTTATCGGCAACCTCGCGCAGCTCCTTAATAATAATTCCGGCCAGCTTCGCTTTTGAACCCAAAATTGCCTCCATTTCGGCAATTTCCTTAATTAATTGCTCAATATCGGCAGTGCGCTTTAAAATGTATTCACGGTTCAAGTGGCGCAGCTTAATTTCCGCAACATATTCCGCCTGAATTTCATCAATACCGAAGCCAATCATCAGGTTCGGAACAACCTGTGCCTCCTCCTCGGTTTCACGCACTATTTTAATTGCCTTGTCAATGTCAAGCAGTATTTTTTCAAGTCCTTTTAAAAGATGAAGCTTGTCCTTCGCCTTTGTAAGCTTAAAATAAACTCTGCGGCGTACACATTCTTCTCTGAATGCCACCCATTCCGAAATAATTTCCTTAACACCCATAACACGCGGCGAGCCCGCAATCAGAATGTTAAAATTGCAGGAAAAGCTGTCCTCAAGCGGGGTCATTTTAATGACCTTCTTCATCAGTTTTTCGGGGTCGGCACCGCGCTTTAAATCTATTGTTATTTTAAGTCCGCCGAGGTCGGTTTCATCACGAATATCGTTAATTTCGGTGATCTTTTTAAGCTTAACAAGCTCAATTACCTTTTCAATAATCGCTTCACTCGTTGTTGTGGGCGGTATTTCGGTAATATCAATGCAGTTTTGCGATTTATCATAGGTGTAGACACCCCTGACCTTGAAGCTGCCGCGCCCCGTTTCATAAATCTTTTCCATAGCGGCGCGGTCATACAAAAGCTTGCCGCCTATCGGAAAATCGGGCGCCAAAAGTGTATCGGCGGGGTTAATGTCATTATCACGTATATAGGCTATTGTGGTTTCGCAAACCTCACGCAAATTAAACGGGCAAATGGAGCTTGCCATTCCCACGGCAATGCCGGTGTTGGCGTTAACCAATATTGAGGGAAAGGTTACGGGAAAGAGCGTAGGCTCTTTCATTGTGGCATCATAGTTGTCAACAAAATCAACCGTATCCTTGTCAATATCGGCGAACAGCTCCGCGGCAATTGCCGAAAGCTTTGCTTCGGTATAACGCGAGGCGGCATAGGCCATATCCCGTGAATAAGCCTTACCGAAAGAGCCTTTTGACTCAACATAAGGGTGCAAAAGTGCCTGATAGCCCTCAGACAAACGAACCATGGTTTCATAAATCGCAGCATCACCGTGCGGGTTAAGCTGCATTGTTCGCCCTACAATATTAGCAGATTTTATTGTTCCGCCCTTTAAAAGCCCCATATTATACATAGTGTAAAGAAGCTTTCTGTGTGAGGGCTTAAAGCCGTCAATTTCCGGAATGGCACGTGAAACTATAACGCTCATAGCATAAGGCATATAATTCGTTTCAAGTGTATCGGTTATCGGTTGCTCAACCGTGAGCCCCGCACCGGCAATGTAAGCATTGATTTTCGGCTTTACTGTTCTTGGTTCTTTTTTCTTTTTAGAAGCCAATGTTATTTCTCCATCCTTTTATAATTCGGAATGCGTGATTCGGAATTCGGAATTATTTTTTAATTTAGATTGCGGAAACGATTTCAATTCCGCATTCCGCATTCATAATTCCGAATTAAGAAAGGTCTGCCTCATCAAGATACATATATCCGTTCTCGGCAATAAAGTCCTTTCTGCCCTGCAAATCGTCCCCAAGCAGTAAATCAAACATTTGCGAGGTACGTTCGGCATCCTGCGGCATAACCTTTATAAGACGCCTGGTTTCCGGATTCATAGTGGTTAAATTCATCATATCGGGCTGGTTTTCACCAAGTCCCTTTGAACGCTGAATTGTGTATTTACCGTCGCCTATTTTTTCAAGTATTTCCGCCTTTTCCTTTTCATCATAGGCAAAGTATGTCATTTCCTTTGTGCCTATTTCGTAAAGCGGTGTTTCGGCAATGTAAATTTTACCCTCGTTTATAAGCGTAGGCATAAGCCTGTAAATCATTGTTAAAATGAGGGTTCTTATTTGAAAGCCGTCAACATCGGCATCGGTGCAGATTATAACCTTGTTCCACCTGAGCGCCGAGAGGTCAAAGGTGGCAAGTCCCTTGTTGGCCTTGGATTTCACCTCAACACCACAGCCGAGCACCTTTATAAGATTTGTGATTATTTCACTCTTAAATACCTTTTCGTAATCGGCCTTAAGGCAGTTTAAAATTTTGCCGCGCACAGGTATTATCGCCTGAAATTCGGCGTTTCGTGCAAGCTTGCAGGAGCCTAAGGCAGAGTCACCCTCAACTATGAATACCTCGCGTTGCTCAACATCCTTAGAGCGGCAGTCCACAAATTTATCTACCCTGTCAAGCATTGAATTTGAGGATTGAAGCGTTTTTTTAAGGTTTATGCGCTCCCGCTCACTGCGCTCACGACTGCGCTTGTTAACAAGCACCTGGTCGGCAATTTTGTCCGCCTCGGCTTTGTTTTCAATAAAGTAAATCTCCAACTGGTGGCGCAAAAAGTCGGTCATTGCCTCTTGAATGAATTTATTTGTAATGGCCTTTTTTGTCTGGTTTTCGTAGGAGGTTATGGTGGAAAAGGAGGAAATTACCAATACAAGACATTCTTCAATATCGGAAAAGGTTATTTTGCTTTCGTTGGATTTGTATTTTCCCACCTGCTTAATATATGCATCAATTTGAGATACAAAGGCGCTTCGTACTGCCTTTTCGGGTGCACCGCCGTATTCAAGCCAACTTGAATTATGGTAATATTCCTTTAAGGTGTGCTTGTTGGAAAAGCTTAGCGCAGCGTTAATTTTAACCTTGTATTCCGGTTTATCCTCGCGGTCGCGACCCCGGCGCTCGGTTTGCCAAAGCTGAACCGAGGTGAGCGCATCCTCGCCTACAGTATCGTTAACATAGTCACTGATTCCGTTTTTGTATAGAATTTCGTGATTTAAAAAGCGGGCCCCTTGTTGCTCCCTGAATACAAATAAAAGCCCATCGTTTACAATTGCCTGCCTTTTGAGTGTATCCAAAAAGTATTCGGTGGGGATATTAATATCGGTAAATACCTCAATATCGGGCTTCCAGCGGGTTTTAGTTCCCGTATCCTTTCCGGCATACGGCTCTTTTTTAAGACCGCCCACATTGTAGCCCTTTTCAAAGTGCAGATTATATTTAAACCCGTCGCGCTTAATTTCCACATCCATATATTCCGAGGAATACTGTGTTGAGCAAAGACCCAAGCCGTTAAGGCCTACGGAATACTCGTAATTCGCGCCGTCGTTTGTATTGTACTTACCGCCGGCATACAGCTCGCAATAAAGCAGTTCCCAGTTAAAACACTGCTCCTTGTTGTTAAAATCGACCGGAGCTCCTCTGCCGAAATCCTGCACCTCTATGGAGCCGTCGGAATAAGCGGTCACGGTTATCTTATCACCGTAGCCCTCACGTGCTTCATCAATTGAATTGGAAATTATTTCAAAAACCGAATGCTCACAGCCGTCAAGCCCGTCAGAACCGAAAATAACACCCGGGCGCTTGCGCACTCTGTCGGGCCCTTCAAGCTTTTTTATACTGTCGTTGCCGTATTCGGCAGCCGTTTTAGCCATTTAGCAAATCTCTCCCCATATAATCTCAATTTACATTATACACCATATTTCGGTGTTACGTCAAGTGTTTAAAATCCCGAATAAAAGCGATTTTTCAGACCCTCGGAATAATTTTGTTTACAATTATTGTTATGATACAATAGATAGGTAACAAAAAAATAGAAAAAACAACTCAAAAGTGT
>CAZKUO010000056.1:0-9154 GCA_964555975.1 uncultured Ruminococcus sp.
GTGTCCAAACAAGTCCGTCAACGCCCATTAGGTGATGTAACAAAAAAAGCAGCGGAAAGAAAACAAATCCCTGTCGGCTGACCGACACAATAAACGATTCTGTTGCCGCCCCTCTTGCCTGAAGTGCATTTAAAAGCACATACATTTCTCCTCAAAGGTGATTTTTGTTTTCAAGTGTCTGCAAGGTTTTGCCAATAAATCGACCAACTGCTCAAATTCCGATTTCCCGAGTGCCGTTTCAACCGTTTTAAGATATTCTGTTTGCTTTACATTGAATTTATCGGCAAGGGCAATCGCTTTGTCCGTCGGCAAAATGTAAAAACTGCGTTTGTCGTTCTCGGACAATTTCTTTGAAATATAGCCTTTTTTTCAAAAGTACACGGATATGGGCTGTAATCATCGGCTTTGAAACGCCAAGCAATTCTGCAATCATAATCGGCGTAAATTTTCCCTCGCACTGTGTTATGATATTAATTACCGCCATTTTGCTCGGTCTTATGGACAAGTCTTTTTTCAGTTCAATATAATTTCTTGCAAATTTTGAAAAAACTATATTGGCATTCATATATTTGTCAATAATTATACCTCGTTATTGTTTAAGCATCATTTTTGCATTTTAAAAAATGTCTAATCATTACAATTACCGCAATTCCGAATATCGGGAAAACCGAACAAACAAGCATACCGGTTTTCAGATTAGCGTGATCGGCTATGATACCCAATAATTGCGGTGCAACCGATGCGCCTAAATCACCACCTGCTGCCATTATTGCATAGGCCGCAACTCCAACTCCCGATATCTTTTCTTCCATCAAAATAAGTGTTCCCGGCCAAAGCATAGCAGTAAATGCACCTGTCAAAATGCAAGCAATAAATGCCGGTATTGTATATGGCGACAAGCCGACCACGATGTAACAAACGGAAGCACCTATCATACCGATCAGCAATGTTTTTGAAATGTTTTTACCGAATTTTGCGTGGCAAATGCGTGTTACACCCAAAAGAACAGCAAACAACGCCATACCTACAATATCTCCAACTGCTTTATCGATATGTAACTGAACTTCCATATAACCGGATATCCAGTTAGACATTGCATTTTCCGCACAACTTCCAAAGAAAATACACGCAACACATAATACTATACCAAGAAATTTTTTGCCGGATGCTTCATTTTTTTGCGAAGTTGTGTCACTGTTTAAAATAGGAATCGGAGATTTCATAAACAATACCGATGCTATAATGGGTAATGCGGCAAAAAACAGTGTAATATAGGCCCAATTTTCAGCACCGAAAATTTTAATGAACAATGTTCCGACCACAACAACCGATAACACCCCAAATGCATATAAGGAATGCAGTGTACTCATATCTTTTTGTGAATTTTCAGACGGTATCGCCGCAATAATTGGGCTTAACAACACTTCGGACAGTCCTGCCGAAACCGAGAATACGACCGTACCTATGAGCAATCCGACATAGGCGTAATTAGGTGCTGCCAGGGGAAATAACGCATAAATTGCCAACCCTAACGATGTGATAAGCGGCATAACTTTCACAACTCTTGAAATATTAAATTTTACGGAAAACAAAGTGAAAATCAAATCTATCACAAACTGAGTACAAAAATTAACCAATACCAATGTACCGAGCAATGTCCACGAAATGTTATACATTTCGTGGAATGTAACAAACAGTAACGGCGGCAACGAAAAAACCGATGACATAGTAAAATATGCCGCATAACACGCAAATTTTGTTCTTTTAAATTTTAACATTTCCATATGAATACCTCCCACATTAAAGCTTTATCGTTGCGGTCTGCTGATTTGTAAACCACTGTGCTTCAAAGCCGGTAAACTTTAAAATGCAGTAATCGGGGTCGGTAACACCTTTTTTATAAAATCTTGTGAAAAACGGTTTCCAAAAGCGTTGCTTTGTGGGTTGGTCGGTAAGTACCGCCATATCACCTTTGATTTCAACACCCGAAAAGCTTCTGCCTTTTTCAAAAAAATAAATACAAGCCTTTGAATTGGCACGGTAATGTGCCACCTTTCTTGATGATGTGTATGTGGCAAAATAAATATCGTTGCCGTCTATCAACAGCGGCTGAATTAAAGCCCGTGTTGCAGGATAACCGTCTTCACCGACCGATGAAATTACAGAGGTTTTTTGCCGTGCGATAAATTCGTAAATGCCTTCTTTAGTCATAGTAATATTCTCCTTGTTTTAATTTTGAAGCCCCGAGGCCAACGTTCTATCTATTTGTGTTCGGCGGTAATCAAACAGAGATTGCAGATGCTTCTACCGGTAATAACCTTAACCACGCCTTATCCTTTTTAACTTTTGATTTTTCGATATGCTTTTTTCTTCCAATAATAACGCATACCACATCGAATAATTTTGAGTGTTTACGCATTATTATACCACATCCTTATGTGTAAGTCGATATTATATCGAACAATTTTGCGAATTTCCACATAATTGTATTTCACAAAACACATAGAATTAACCAAATAGTCAATGGGCCGATTGAAAGTCTATCCGCAAAAAATAAATAAGCCATTCACACTTGGTTTCAAGTGTAAATGGCTTGTAAATTTTAGAGCCTTAGTCTTGTCTGTTTAAAATCAGACTTTTTCGAGTTTTAAATCAATCCAAAGGCTTCATCGTCGGGAACAGCAGAACATCTCTTATGGATGCGCTGTCGGTCAGCAGCATAACAAGTCTGTCAACACCGAAGCCTAAGCCGCCCGTGGGGGGCATACCGTATTCAAGCGCCGTAACATAGTCATAGTCCACCTCGGCGTTACATTCGGGCTCATCGGCCTTTTTGGCCGCAACCTGCTTTTCAAAGCGTTCTCTTTGGTCAATCGGGTCATTAAGCTCCGAAAAAGCGTTTCCGAATTCCGTTGCGTTAATGAAATACTCAAAGCGCTCGGTGAATGCGGGGTCGGTGGGCTTTCTCTTTGCAAGGGGGCTGTTTTCCACCGGGTAATCATAAATAAATGTGGGCTGAATAAGCTTTTCTTCAACAAAGGCATCAAAAAGCTCTGCCAAAACGGTTCCCTTGGTAGCTCCCTCGGGCACCGCAACCTTTAATTGCTTAGCACACTCACGTGCGGCCTCGTCGCTTTCCCAGGAATAATAATCGGCACCGGAATACTTTTTAACTGCTTCAACCATTGTCAGGCGTTCCCAGTGGCCCATATCAATTTCATTGCCGCGGTAGGTTATAACCTTGCTGCCGCAGATTTTTTCTGCAAGCATGGTGTACATTTCCTCAACCAAATCCATCATACCGTAATAATCGGTAAAAGCCTGATAGAGCTCAACTGTTGTAAATTCGGGGTTGTGCTTGGTGTCCATACCCTCATTTCGGAATATACGGCCCACCTCGTAAACACGGTGCATACCGCCCACTATAAGCCTCTTAAGGTAAAGCTCGGTTTCTATACGCAAATACATATCCATATTCAGCGTGTTGTGGTGGGTTTTAAAGGGACGTGCCGCGGCACCGATTTCAAGCGGAACCAAAATGGGTGTGTCAACCTCCAAAAATCCTTTGGAGTCGAGATATGCGCGAATTTCGCGAAGAATTGCGGAGCGCTTGACAAATGTGTCCTTAACCTCGGGATTAACTATTAAATCCACATAGCGCTGGCGGTATCTCGTATCGGTATCCTTTAAGCCGTGGAATTTTTCGGGCAACGGCAAAAGAGACTTTGAAAGCAGCGTGATTTCCGAGGAATGAACGGAAATTTCACCTGTTTGGGTTTTGAAAACAAAGCCCTGTGTGCCGATAATATCTCCGATATCCCACTTTTTAAAGGCGGCATAGGCTTCTTCGCCCACATCCTCACGCCTTACGTAAAGCTGAATTTTACCGCTGCAATCCGCCAAGCCCACAAAGCTTGCTTTGCCCATTATTCGGCGGGATATAATTCTTCCCGCAATTCTTACGGTTTTGCCTTCGTATTTTTCAAAATCGGCTTTAATAGCTGCCGAATCACTGTCAAAATCGTACTTTGTTACGGCATAGGGGTCGTTACCCGACTCCTTTAAGGCGGAAAGCTTTTCACGCCTTAACCGCAATATTTCATTGAGCTCCTGCTCGGAGCCGACTGTATTATTTTGCGCCATAAGCTTACTCCTGTCTGCCGCTGTTATTCGCGACCTTGCTTTGATTTTTCCGTTGTGTTTACTTTGATATGCTTAAAATCTTAAGCTTAAATTCTCCGCCCGGTGCTTCAACAATAACCTCATCACCGATTTTTTTGCCGAGCAGGGCCTTGCCTACGGGAGACTCATCCGAAATTTTTCCGTTTTGCGGGTCTGCCTCGGTTGAGCCCACAACACGGTATTCACATTCATCACCGTATTCAATATCAAGAACCTTAACATTCACACCGATCATAACGGTTTTTACCGTTCCCTTAACATCTTCGATTATTTCGGCATTTTTAAGCATGGCCTCAATTTCCACAATACGTGCTTCAATCTTTGCCTGCTCGTTTTTAGCTTCATCATATTCGCTGTTTTCCGAAAGGTCGCCGTAGCCGCGTGCAACCTTAATCTTTTCGGCAATCTCCGTTCTTCCCACGGTTTTAAGATGTTCGAGCTCCTCTTCAAGCTTTTTAAGTCCGTCGTCGGTAAGCTTTATTACCTTTGCCATAAGAAAATCACCTCATTTTTTATAGTGCGGCAGGTGCTTTGCCTGCTGCTGTTTTGCGGGCCGCCGTTAAGCATAAGCGGCTTTGCGTAAAATTTTGCAAGGCACCTGCCTTGCGGTAAATCCGAAATTTCCATATAAAAAGTATTATACAAATCATAAATATAAATGTCAATTAATTTATTTTAAACTGAGAAAATCCTTGAAAAGAAATAAAAAAATATGCGAAAGAAGCAAAAAAATTAACCTCTTTCGCATTTAAATTCCGTGGCTGGTGTAAAGCTGTTAATTAAGCTCCGGCTTAAAGGACGGCATCATTTTAAGCTTAAACTGATTTGCCTTGTGCAGGCGGTCTATGCGGGCTTTCTTTTCGGGGTCGGCAATTTCACCGGTTCTGATGTATCTGTCAAGCTCGGCATAGGTAAAGCCGAGGTTTTCTTCATCGGTTTTGCCGCAAAGCCCGTCTGTCGGGGTTTTTTCCACAAGCTCGCGCGGAAGACCCAAAATGTGCCCGAGCTCCTTAACCTCCTGCACGGTAAGCAGCGAAAGCGGACTGAAATCACCCGCGGAATCACCGTAGCGTGTGGAATAGCCCACCCAATCCTCGCTTAAATTGCAGGTGTTCACAACCCGCCCGTTGCAGCATTGCGAAACGGCATAAAGCGCAGTCATACGAATGCGCGGCGGCATATTTGTTCGTGCCTGTGCGGTAAGCTCCAAGGGAATAGCCCCCGTAAGTCCGCTTACGGCGGCATTTATATCAATTACATAATGCCGAATATTCAAATACTCCACCAAACGGTAGGACATGTCTATATCGGCCTGCTCGCCGTTGGGCATAAGCACGCCTATAACGCGCTCGCGACCGAGTGCTTCAACGCAAAGTGCGGCCGCAACAGAACTGTCCTTTCCGCCGGAAATACCTATAACCGCGTTGCAATCCGGCCCGTTTTCGGCGAAAAAATCGCGTATCCAAGCAACACAGTCGTCTTTGATTTTTAATGCATTAAGCATAGCTGTCACTCTTTAAAAATATATTTTGCGGGTAACGGAATAAACACCGTTTGCCGAAAGGGCGGTAATGCCCTCTTTATTCTTAAGCTCGTAATCCGAGCCGACTACCGGCGGTGCTGCGGTCCACGGCTCTATGCAAACAAATTCGGCACCCGGCTTTGTCCAAACAAGCAGGGTATCACAGCCGTTGAAATCAACCGCGGTTTCAACCCCGGTGATGCGGTTGCGGAGTGTCACAAAGCGGGATTTGACATCCTTAAACACCAAAGCATCGGTTGAAAAATACTTTTCGTAAAGCGGCAAAACACGGCTGCCGCGAAGCACGGTGTGTGAGGTGCCCGAAAGCATTGAGCCATCAAGCTCGCAGGTGTTTAAATCCTCCTCACGCTCAAAAACAATATCATAATTTTCAATCCCGCCGGGGCAGGCATAGCCCTCATGCCCGCCGATTGAGAAATACATTGTTTCGTTCGAGCTGTTTTTAACCTCATATGTAACCGAAATACGGCTGCCGCTGAGCTGAAAAATCGCTCTCAGCTCAAAATCCCAAGGGTACACCTTAAGTGTTTCGTCATTACTTTTAAGCAACAGCACCGCGCGCGTTTCGGTAAGCTCCTCAACCTCAAATACCGATTCCTTTGCAAAGCCGTGCTTTCCGAGGGTGTATTCAAGCCCGTTGTGGGTGAATTTATTTTCCCGCAGGCCGCCGCACATAGGGAACAGCACGGGAGCGGTTCTTGCCCAAAAAGCGGGGTCGGCGTTCCAAAGCCTTTCCTCACCGTTTTTTATTACGCTTTTAAGCTCTGCACCGAGCAGACCGATTTTTACCGATAAAACCGAATTTTTAATTTCAACTGTCATTAAGCTTTCCTCCAAATTAACCTGTCACACCGACAGTATAATTTTATATTACCGATTATACCTCATTGTTCTGCTTTTTTCAACCCTTTTCCAATCGGCTGATGTGAAATTTTACGTCCCAATAAGTATTGTATTATGACTGTATCATCTGCGCATAAAATGAAGTGAGGTGAAGTGTATATGGATAACGAAATTATAGAAAAATATAAAAAAGCTATGGTGCAAATGTACGGCGAGAGGGGAAGGGCAGAGGTGCAAAACGGCGAAACGGGCTTGCTTTCGGCCGCGGTAACGGCGGTTGCGGGCATATATCCCGTAAGCGGCGCACGCGTTACGGTTTTTACGGGCTCACCCGAGAATATGACCGTGCTTGAAAGTGATATAACCGATAACAGCGGTAAAACAAGGCAATTCAGGCTGTCGGCACCCGCGCGTGAGCTTTCTATGAGTGCGGAGGCTACCGCCGCGCCCTACACGCTTTACAATCTGCTTGTAAGTGCAGATGGCTTTCTTGATAACATACATCTGAACATTCCGATTTTTTCGGGCGTAGTTTCTGTGCAAAAATCGGATTTACTGCCGAAATCGGTTGCGGGCGGCAGAACCGAGCCGATAATTTTTAACGAGTACTCATCATTTGAGCTGTGAGGGGAGGGTAGTGTATGCCGAATATAATAAGCCCTGCAATTCCCGAAACGGTGACGGTTCATTTGGGAGCGCCCGATTCGGATGCGCAAAACGTAAGCGTATCCTTTACGGATTACGTTAAAAACGTGGCTTCAAGCGAAATATATCCCACATGGCCCGAAAATGCCCTGAGGGCGAATATTTATGCGATAATAAGCTTTGTGCTTAACCGTATTTACACCGAATGGTACCCCTCCCGCGGGTATGACTTTGATATTACAAGCTCCACCCGCTTTGATCAGGCCTTTGTGCCCGACCGAGATATTTTTGAGAATATTAATAATATTGTTGATGAAATTTTCGATGAATATGTTGTGCGCCGCGGGGAGCTGCAGCCCTTATTTACACAGTTCTGCAACGGTACCACCTCAACCTGCGACGGCCTTTCGCAATGGGGCACGGTTGAATTGGCCGATGAGGGGCTTAATCCTTTGCAAATTTTGCGGCGTTATTACGGTGACGATATTGAAATACGTACCGATACACCCGTTGTATCCCGCGGTGAATCCTATCCCGGGGCACCGCTTAGCCCGGGGGACGATTCAAACAGCGTTAAAATCATTCAAACCGAGCTTAACCGCATTGGCAGAAATTATCCGGCAATACCGAGAATACGCCTCGAAAACGGTTTTTACGGCGTTGATACCGAGGAGGCCGTGCGGGAATTTCAAAGCATTTTTTCATTGCCCGTAACCGGCATTGTGGATAAGGCCACCTGGTACAGCATAAAGAGATATTACAATGGGGTAAAAGGGCTTTCCGAGCTTTCAAGTGAGGGGATAAGCATAAGTGAGGCGGTTTTGCCGTATGCTACGGAGCTGAGTGAGGGAATGAGCGGGCTTTCGGTCAGGGCACTGCAATATTATATTGACGTTGTGGCTTACCTCAACCCCGAGCTTGAAACGGTGACCGTAAACGGCATTTACGATGCAGGCACGGTGCGGGCGGTCACCGCCTTTCAGCGCTTTTACGGCCTGCCTGTAACTGGCAGAGCCAACGCCGCATTTTGGAATATTCTTAACCGTGAGTACAGGGCAAGCGTGGCATCCCTCCCTGCGGGATATGAGGGTGAGCTTGCGAAAATATACCCGGGCTATGTTTTAAGCGAGGGCACCGAGGGCGAAAGCGTGCGTAATTTACAAAGCTACCTTTCGGCTATAGGGCGTGTTTTTCCCGAAATACCGGAAATCCCCGTGACCGGCTATTACGGCACACAAACCCGTGATGCGGTTTATACCTTTCAGCGGCTTTTCGGTCTGCCGCAAAGCGGACTTGTGGGC
Source organism: uncultured Ruminococcus sp. (assembly GCA_964555975.1). Classification (GTDB taxonomy): domain Bacteria; phylum Bacillota; class Clostridia; order Oscillospirales; family Acutalibacteraceae; genus UBA737. Next base: position 8,515 of record CAZKUO010000056.1, read on the forward strand.
TTTAACACCTGGTACAGCATAGCAAATGAATATAATGCGCTTATGGGGGCTTCTTGAACTGCCGCCTGCTTTTTCGTGAAACGGCAGATTAAATAAGAGGCATTACTTGACAAAATGTTTCGGGGGGGTATACTGTAATAGTATTATTATGGGCTCTGGTCTTCAATAGAAGCTGCGAAAGGGTGTTAGTTGTGAAAAACAAAAGAATTTTATCAATTTTATTAACTGTTATGCTGTTGCTCTCGGCCTGCCCTGTGGGGATGCTCGGCATAACGACAAGCGCGGCGACGGCCACAAGCGGCACAACAGGTGAATGTGAATGGCGGCTTGACGGAACAGTGCTTACTATCAGTGGGAATGGCAGTATGGCGAACTACAGTGGCAGCAGTGACGCTGCGCCTTGGGGGCAAGGCAATTACCAAGGTTATAATAAATAACGGCGTTACGAGCATAGGTGTTTCTGCTTTTTATAATTGCAGCAACCTAACAAGCATAACCATACCGAACAGTGTTACAAGTAAAGGTAGTTTTGCTTTCTCCGGTTGCAGCGGATTAGAAAAACTGACAATTAAAACACAAACCGTCTCGTCTAATGCATTTCAAAATTGCTCTAATTTGAAAAAAATTTATTTCTCAAAGA
>CAZKUO010000057.1:0-9104 GCA_964555975.1 uncultured Ruminococcus sp.
AGGCTATAAAATGGCTTAATGAGCTCGGTGTGGAATTTGACAAAACCGAGGACGGCACAATGGTTACAACCCACGGAGGCGGCACCTCAAGAAAGCGTATGCACGCCGCAAAGGACTATTCCGGTGCGGAAATAATGCGCACACTTCGTGATGAGGTTTTGAACCGCGGTATTCCGGTGGTTGATTTCACAAGTGCAATTGAGCTTATACTTGATGAAAATGGCAATGCCGCAGGCGCTGTGCTTATGAATATGGAAACCAAGGAGCTTATGGTGGCACGCGCCAAAACCGTTATCATTGCAACTGGCGGCGCGGGCAGAATGCATTATCAGGGCTTCCCAACCTCTAACCATTACGGTGCAACGGCCGACGGACTTGTTTTGGCCTACAGAGTGGGCTCAAAGCTTTTGTACCCCGAAACCCTCCAATACCACCCGACTGGTGCGGCTTTCCCGCAGCAGATTTTCGGTGCTCTTGTTACCGAAAAGGTGCGTTCCTTAGGGGCTAAGCTTGTTAACCGTGACGGTAAGGTATTTATGCATCCGCTTGAAACCCGTGATGTTGCGGCGGCCTCCATTATAAGGGAATGCTCCGACCGTGCCGAGGGTGTTGATACCGGCAGCGGAAGTGCAGTTTGGCTTGATACGCCTATGATTGAAAAAATCGGCGGAGAGGGCACAATTGAAAAGCGCATCCCCGCTATGATGCGTATGTTCGCGAGCTACGGTATTGATATTCGCAAGGAGCCTATTCTTGTTTACCCGACACTCCACTACCAAAACGGCGGTATTGATATTTCGGCAGACGGTATGTCCACCTGTACGGAAAATCTTTTCGTTGCGGGCGAGGCTGTCGGCGGAATCCACGGTAAAAACCGTCTTATGGGTAATTCCTTGCTTGATATTATTGTCTTCGGCAGAGCAGCAGGTAAAAACGCCGCCGAAAAATCAAAGGATGTTAATATCGGCAAATTAACACTTGAACATATAAATAAATTCGATGCGGAGCGTAAGGCGGCAGGCATTGAAACCGATGCCGTGTCACCGAAGCTTTTGCCCGATTACAGAAGAACTAAATAAGGGGATTTGAAAAATGATTGTAGATTTACTTGAAGCCTTAACTATATTCTGCTTCGGTCTTTCCTGGCCTATTTCCATTCGAAAGTCTTGGGTTTCACGCACGGCAAAGGGCAAGAGCCTTTTCTTTGAGGTATTCCTGCTTATAGGCTATTTGTGCGGAATTGCAAAGAAAATTATCGAGGCGGCGGGTCTTTTGGGTGTTGAACCCAAATCCGGCTTTATATTCGTTTTAAGCTTCTTCTTCTATGTGCTTAACTTTATTGAAATTTCAATTGACGTTGCACTCTATTTCAGAAATAAAAAGCTTGACGAAATTGCAGATTCAAAGGCTGCCGAATAAATAAGCTTTCATAAAAAATCACAGCCGCCCCGAATACTCGGGACGGCTGTGATTTTATGATCAGTCAGACATTTTAATCATTTGACAATATATCAATATTATAATAGAATGTGTATAGAATGATTATGAGAGGTAGTTTTATGGTGACGATTAGACCAAGCTCTGATTTGAGAAATAAATATAATGAAATTTCCGATTTTTGCAATCGGTATAACGAGCCTGTTTTCATCACAAAAAACGGAACAGGCGAAAATGAAAAAACACTACATATTTTCCGAATACTTTATAATCGCAGAGAGTGGCAATATTTATTGTGAAAATTATAAGGTGGTTTGTATCGTCCGGAACATTTGCAATATACGGTTCGAATAAGAATAATTAATATTAATCTTTGAATGACATCACCAATCTAAACTATCGCGGTTTGATTTAGATGTCATTAGTTTTTATAAACGTAGCAAGGAACGGTCTTGTGACCTCGTCACTTTAAAGGCTTTGATTTTTAACTAACATAAATCAATACAGTTGCAAATAATATGATTTATCCTTGATAAATTAATTAATATGTGGTAAGATAATAAGTAAGATAATAAGTAAGTCGGAGAGAACAAAAAATGTCATATATACCACCCTATCAAATAACAGATAAAATATTATCGCTTGTGGCTGAAATCTCGGAAAAAATCGGTAAAATTAACGAGCGCACCAATTTGGATTCAAAACCGCATTTGCGTAAGAACAATAAAATCAGGTCTATTCATTCATCACTTAGAATTGAAGCGAATTCTTTGTCGCTTAATGAAGTGCGTGATGTTATAAACGGTCGCACTGTTATCGGAGCACGCAAGGAAATCCAAGAGGTTAAAAATGCTTATACCGCTTATGAGCAAATCGGAAAGCTTGATATTTACAGCTTAGAAGATTTTAAGCGTTTACATGGCATTATGACTGAATATATTGAGGATGAAAGCGGGACATTCCGCAAAGGAGAAGAAGGTGTTTTTAACGGCGATAAGTGTATTTTTATGGCACCGCCCGCACAGTTTGTTCCCGAACAGATGCAAAATTTGTTCGATTGGATGAAAAAATCCGGCGATAAAGTGCATCCGTTAATCTTAGCATCGGTATTTCATTACGAATTTGTTTTTATCCATCCTTTTTCAGACGGAAACGGAAGAATGGCAAGACTTTGGCATACAGCAATACTTTCTGCGTGGAAACCTATGTTTGAATTTATACCGATTGAAAGCCAAATCGAGAAATTTCAGGATGGGTACTATGATGCAATCGCCAAGTGTCATATAGACGGTGAAAGCACTGCATTTATCGAGTTTGTGCTGACGCAGATTAGTGCAGTGTTGGATGAAATATTAAATACCGCAGGTTCTTCTTCCGATAATCTTTCGGAATATGTTAAGAAGCTGTTGGCATATATGGAGTATGATACTCCGTACACCGCAAATGCTATTTTGGATTTATTGGGATTAAAATCTAAAGAAACTCTACGAAAAAACTATTTAGGTCCCGCTATCGAAAATGGTCTTATTAAAATGACCTTGCCCGACAAACCTAATAGCAGAAATCAGCGATATATTAAAATATGAAATTAAGATTTTATGGGAAACAGATGTACATTAAAAGAAGTGCTCTAAAGTGCCGAACAAGAAAACAGATGAGCTTATTTATTGTAATCGCTTAGTCGGGTATAAGTCTTTAGTTATTAAAAGGCACAAGCTGTGAAAAGCTCGTGCCTTTAATAATGTTGATTTAAAGTAACGTCCCGCACTGCCGTAATGTGCTTAAAATAACCTGCTGTTTGTGCAGGTGGGTGCCCGCCGCACGGCTTCACGCTCCCTTCTTCCGAACTCGGCACGGCCGCGGGAGGTCTGCAATCCGCCGTTCGAGCAAGGGCCCCGTTTAAAAAGGTTGTAGGGCTATATAAGACACGGTCCGCGAACAGCGCAGGACAAAAAATCACTTATTATCTATTTCAAAATAATCCTCAAGGCGTTCCACAAAGGCATCTGCGATGGTTTCGTATTCGTCATCGTCTTCAATTTCGTAATAATACTCATCACCCTCGGATTCCTCACCGACCTTTACTATTACAAGCTCGCCGCTGTCCTCAAGCATTTTTTGAGGGTCATCGTAAACGGGCAGCATTGCAAGATAGCGGCCTGTATCGGTTTCTATGGCATCGAGCACCTCAAAGGTGTATTCCTTGCCGTCATCATCCGAAAGGGTAACAATATCGGGATTGTATTCTTCATTGTTTTTAATAGTTTCCATAAGCAACCTCCAAGTGTGTATATATTTTAACCCAAAACAGCGTTTAAGTCAATGGGGAATAGGGGGATTTTTATTAATTTCGTGTTCAAGCACCTTTTTGAACTGTGTTTCGTAAAGCTCGCGGTATTTATCGCTCGTCAAAAGCAGCTCATCATGTGTTCCGGTTTCGGTGATTTGCCCGTTTTCCAGGACCATTATTTTATCGGCCGCGATTACGGTTGAAAGCCTGTGTGCTATAACAATGCTTGTTCGACCGCACATAATGTTATTGAGTGCCGATTGTATTAAGCTTTCCGAAATTGAATCAAGTGATGAGGTGGCTTCATCCAAAATCAGAATTTTAGGGTTCTTAAGTACAACGCGCGCAATTGAAATGCGCTGCTTTTCACCGCCCGAAAGCTTAAGCCCTCGATTGCCGACCACGGTATTGTATTTTTCGGGGAGGCGATTTATAAAATCGTAAATATTGGCTGTTTTACAGGCATCGTCAATCTCATCGGGTGTGGCATCGGGCTTTGCGTAAAGCAGATTTTCCATTATGGTGCCGTTAAACAGGTAGGTATCCTGTGTTACTATGCCCGTTGCCGAGCGAAGAAATGCAAGGTCAAAATCGCGCACATCGGTTCCCGCAACGGTAACACTGCCCTCGGTTACGTCATAAAGCCGCGGAATCATACCTATTATTGTGGATTTTCCCGCTCCCGAGGTGCCTACTATAGCATACATTTTGCCGTTGGGAACCGAAAAGCTCACCCCCTTTAAAACCTCCCTGCCGCCGTCATACGAAAAGTGAACATTATTAAATTCAACGGTGCAATTATTAAGCTCGGGCTTTAAAGGGCGTTCGGGATTTTCAATATCGCATTTACGATCGAAATATTCAAAAATGCGGCTGAAAAGCGCCATGGAACGCACAAAATCCACCTGAAGGTCAAGCAATTGTCGCACCGGCTGATAAAGCCTGTTCACAAGGGAGACAACCACCGAGATATCACCCACGGTAAGGCCGCCGGCATTATTGCTTATTATAAGAAAGCCGCCCGCAAAGTATATCAGTAACGGTGCTATTTGTATGAACATTCCGAGGAATACGTGAAACCAGCTTCCCGCGCGTTGCTCGCGGATGGTGATTTTTGTGACTTCATTATTGATTTTGCGGAATTTTTCATATTCTTCCTTTTCCTTGGTAAACAGCTTAACAAGCATTGAACCGCTGACCGAAAGGGTTTCGTCCACGTGCTGGTTAAGCTCATCCTGTTTTTCTTGTGCCTCACTTACAAGCAGCCAACGCTTTTTGCCAACGGCTCTCGTCGGCAATATTAAAAGAGGAAGAACAATAAGCCCGATTATTGCAAGCCGCCAATCGGTATAAAACAGGTAAAACACGCTGGTTGCAACGGTCAGGGTATTGCTTACAAGTGAAGTGAGCATTACCGATATTACCGAGCTTACGCCGTTAATATCGCTGTTCATACGGGTTATTATATCGCCCTGCTTTTCGTTGGTGAAAAATGCGTGAGGCATATGCTGTAAATGATCGTACATCTGATTACGCATATCGAATATTATTCTTTGCGAAATCCAACTGTTTATGTACTGCTCAAGCACGCTTATTATCTGCGAGGCCGATAAAACGACAAAGGCCAAAACAACAAGCTGTAAAAGCTGCTTTAAATTGCGGCTGTCGCTCACAATGGCATCAACTATTCTACCCGTGATAACCGAGGGTAAAAGCCCCAACACGGCCGAAACTGCAATGGCTAGGAAAACTGCAATAAATTGCCATTTATATGGCTTTAAATAGCCGAGTATTCTGAAAAGCAGAGCCCTTGTAAGCTTCGGTCGCTCACGCTTTTCCTGTTCGGTTAAAAAGCCTCTCGGCCCGTTGCCTATGCGCATAGGTCCACGCATTCCCGGTGGAGGCGGCATCATTGGCGGCATAAAAAATCACTTCCGAATTACTTTATCTTCCACGGAAATTATAACACACGCGAATTTTGTTGTAAAGAACGTAAATTCCGCTTTGGTTGACAAATCGGTTCAAATATATTATAATTTCGTTAGACGATACACAACATTGGGCTTGGGAGGCTGATTTTCAAATGCTGCCGGTACTTTATGTTATTGTTCCGTGCTATAACGAGCAGGAGGTTCTGCCGATTACCGCTCCCGAGCTTTCCGCACTTTTAAGTAAAATGGCGGGCGAGGGGCTTATATCGGAGCAAAGTAAAATTATGCTTGTTGATGACGGCAGCCGCGACAGCACTTGGGAAATTATAAAGAGCCTCTCACGGGAGAATCCGCAATTTACGGGAATTTTGCAAAGCCGCAACCGCGGGCACCAAAATGCCGTTTGGGCGGGGCTTATGGAGGCGGCCGATAGATGCGATATAACCGTTTCGGTTGATTGTGACGGTCAGGATGATATTAACGCCATTGAGGATATGGTGCGGGAATATTTATCCGGCAGTGAAATTGTGTACGGTGTGCGTGCCGACAGAGAGGCCGATTCCTTCTTTAAACGTTTTACCGCCGAGGCGTTTTATAAATTTATGAGCTTTATGGGTGCGGAAACGGTTTTTAACCACGCCGATTACAGGCTTATGTCTTCAAGGGCGGTAAAGGAGCTTGCGCGCTTTGAGGAGCGTAATCTTTATTTGCGGGGCTTAATCCCGCTGGTGGGCTTTAAGTCGAGCTGTGTTTATTATAAGCGAAGCAAGCGCCGTGCGGGCAAGGGGCATTACCCGTTCGGAAAAATGCTTAATTTGGCTCTTGACGGCATAACAAGCCTTTCGGTAAAGCCGCTGAGAATGATTTGCGCACTGGGGCTTATAATATCACTTTTAAGCTTTGCGGGTGTTATATGGGCGGTATGCTCGGCACTTGCGGGCGGCACGGTTTCGGGCTGGGCGAGCACGGTGTGTATTATTTGCTTTGTCGGCGGAATACAGTTGTTTTGCTTAGGTGTGATAGGGGAATACATCGGTAAAATATATACCGAGGTGAAGCGGCGCCCGCGTTATATTATAAGCGAGCGCACTGAGGATGATTTTGACGGCAAGAGCCGTTAAGTGAAAAAAGGAAGTGTTTCAGTTGAAAATTGCGGTGATTACGGGTGCCTCATCGGGCCTTGGCAGGGAATATGCCTTTTCGGTTGTTCGCAACCGACCGGAAATTGATGAGCTTTGGCTTATTGCGCGGCGTGAGGATAAGCTGCGCCAAACAGCCGAGCAAATAAGCAAGCGGGTGCGAATTTTTGCTATTGATATTACCGACAGTGAAAGGCTTTGCGAATACACCGCCGCGCTGAAGGAGGAAAAGCCCGAAATTTCGCTTTTGATAAATAATGCGGGTTTTGGCAGACTCGGGGATTTTGATATGCTTTCGGCAGAGGATAACGGAGGTATGGTAAGGCTCAACTGTGAAGCGCTCACCGTTATGACTGCCCTTTCGCTACCGTTTATGAGTGAGGGCGGCGAGATAATAAACACCTGCTCAATTGCGGCCTTTGCACCAAACACCAGAATGGCGGTTTATTGCTCAACCAAGGCTTATGTTTTAAGCCTTTCAAAGGCCTTGCGCTCGGAATTAAAGCCCCGCGGAATTAACGTGCTTGCGGCCTGTCCCGGGCCTATGGATACGGAATTTTTGCCCGTTGCCGGAATTGCGCCCGGCAGCAGCAAAACCTTTGATACCCTGCCGCGTGTAAGACCCGAGGTTATGGCACAAAAATCACTTGAGGCATCCGCACGCAAAAAGGGTGTGTATACCAATTTGCTGTTTTACAAATTTTATCGTGTTTTGGCTAAAATCCTCCCGCACGGGATTGTTATGAAAATGTGCGGTGCATAGCTTTTTAATATTTGAGCCGTGGCGCCGGTAGCCACGGCTCTTTATAATTACCAATAAAATGCTTACAGTGGCACTAAATTTATGGCTATTTCACGTAATTTTAAAAAATATGCATATTTATGAAAATAATGCTTGCATAATTATTCATTATATGCTATACTTTATGCAAAGAAAACATTAAGTTTTGCATATGGAGGAATTTATGATGAATAATAAAGAATATAAAAAGGTTGTTCTTGCTTACTCGGGCGGGCTTGATACTTCAATTATTATTCCGTGGTTAAAGGAAAACTACAACAACCCCGAAATAATTGCTGTTTCCGGCAATGTGGGTCAGGCAAGCGAGCTTGAGGGTCTTGAAGAAAAGGCTATCAAGACAGGTGCTTCCAAAATATACATTGAAGACCTCACAAAGGAATTTTTGGAGGATTATGTCTTCCCCTGTGTTCAGGCCGATGCTCTTTATGAGGATTATATGCTCGGCACCGCATTTGCACGTCCTCCCATTGCAAAGCGTATTGCCGAAATTGCCATTGCCGAGGGCGCAGATGCAATCTGCCACGGCTGCACCGGTAAGGGTAACGATCAGGTAAGGTTTGAGCTTGCCATTAAGGCCTTTGCGCCCGATATTCCGATAATTGCCCCGTGGAGAGAGTGGAATATAAAATCCCGTGAGGAAGAAATTGAGTATGCCGAGGCTCACAACGTTCCGCTGAAAATTAACCGCGAGACAAACTACTCAAAGGATAAGAACATTTGGCATTTGTCTCATGAGGGGCTTGACCTTGAGGACCCCAAAAATGAGCCGCTTTACAATAAAGATGGCTTCCTTGAAATGGGTGTTTCACCCGAAATGGCACCCGATAAGCCGACCTATGTTACCCTTCACTTTGAAAAGGGAATTGCCACCGCTGTTGACGGCAAGGAAATGGGCGCCGTTGAATTGGTTGAAACACTCAATAAACTCGGCGGTGAAAACGGTATAGGCCTGCTTGATATTGTTGAAAACCGTCTTGTGGGCATGAAGTGCCGCGGCGTTTACGAGACCCCCGGCGGAGCAATTCTTTACAAGGCTCACAAGGTGCTTGAAACAATTTGCCTTGATAAGGAAACTGTACACTACAAGGCTCTTGTGGCACAAAAGCTCGGGGAGCTTGTTTATAACGCACAGTGGTTCACACCCCTTACAAAGGCAATTCTTTCCTTCGTTAAAACAACGCAGGAAACCGTTACGGGCGATGTTACCTTAAAGCTTTACAAGGGGAATATGATAAATGCGGGTGTATCATCACCTTATTCACTTTATGACCCCGAAATTGCCACCTTTGATGAGGATGATGTTTACAACCAGTCGGATGCTACGGGCTTTATAAATCTTTACGGTCTGCCGACAAGCGTGTACGCCAAAATGAAAGCCAAAAACGGGCTTAAATAATTAATAATGCAAGCTGTTATGCCGCCCGCAAAATCGGACGGCATAAGTCTCATAGAGGTGAACTGTAAATGGAAAAAATGTGGGCAGGCAGGTTTGAAAAGGCGCTTGA
>CAZKUO010000058.1:0-9061 GCA_964555975.1 uncultured Ruminococcus sp.
CATCAAAAGCAGCGCTTGAATTGACCGAAAAATATAATTATTTTTATGCGGCCGGGGGTATTCACCCCGAAAATATCGGCGGGGGTGAGCTTGCCGAAATCGAAAGCCTTGCAAAACACGAAAAATGCGTTGCAATAGGTGAAATAGGGCTTGACTACTATTGGCATGACGACAATAAAGCAGAACAAAAAGAGCTGTTTTCAAAGCAGACCGAGCTTGCAAATAAGCTCGGTCTGCCCGTGATAGTGCACGACAGAGAGGCCCACGCCGATACACTTGAGATTTTAAAAAAACACCGCCCGAGGGGCGTTGTGCACAGCTTTTCGGGCAGTCCCGAAATGGCGGCCGAGCTTTTAAGGCTCGGTATGTACATAGGTGTAGGCGGTGTTATAACCTTTAAAAACGCAAAGCGCCTGCCCGATACCGTAAAGGAGCTTCCGCTTGACAGGCTTTTGCTTGAAACCGATGCTCCCTACTTAACCCCCGTGCCCTTTCGCTCTAAAACAAATAATTCGGCAATGATTTATTTGACCGCGCAAAAAATTGCGGAAATAAAGGATATTACCGCCGAAGCTGTTTTGCGCGCTTCGCGCAAAAATGCAATGGAGCTGTTCGGCTTAAAAGAGGAGATTTATTAATGAAGCTGTGCGAAAAATGCGGTGCCTGCAATTCGGATGACAGGTTTTTCTGTGTTGACTGCAACGAAAAGCTCGGTGAAAAGGCTTCGGCTGCCTTTGAAAAGCAGCTTGAAAATAATATTGATAATTCAATAGACCGGCTTTATGACAAAAATGACCCGTTAAGTGTAAAATTTGCTTGACCGCATTACGGGCTTTTGGTCGGTTGCGGGACTTGCGGCTGCGGTATTTGCGGGCTTTAAGGCCGGCTTATTGTATTTTGTCTGGGTTGCCGTTTGGTTTGCACTGAGTCTTGCGGATTCGTTTTTCCCAAGCCTTGCTTTCGAGCTTTACAAATTGCGCCTGGGCTTTTCAGTGGCCAATGCGGATGATGTCACACCGAGTGACCTATACCGTGTTATGCGCCGAGTGGGAAATGTGCTTTGCTGTGTATCGGCACTGTGTTTGCCGTCATCACGATTTGCTCAATTTAACAGGTTTTAGGAATAATTTTGCCTTGCCCCGTAAAAACTAACGCTTGAAAGCGGGGTGATTCGAGGTGGATAAAAGCCAAAACAAGAAGGATCAAAACAAGGTCGGCCAAAACAGAGAGCAGAACAAGAACAGCCAAGATAAAAAAAGCGATAACAAGGCCGAGGATTAATTTAATACTCTACCGAAAAACGGGTGCTGTCTCATTTTTTTGAGGCGACACCCGTTTATTATATTTAAAATATATTATTATTATGCGATAAATGCATCATGCACAGCCTTTACGGCGCGGTCGGCAAGCTCGGAATCTATAAGCACCGAAATTTTAATTTCGCTTGTGGCTATCATACGAATGTTTATGCCCGCATCGTAAAGTGCTTCAAACATTTTAGAGGCCACACCGGGGTGACTTTCCATTCCCGCACCGACTATTGAAACCTTTGCAACCGAGCGGTCAATGGTAACCTTTTTGTAATTGAGGCTGTCGCGCAGACCCTCAATCGCATCGGCGGCAGTCTGCCCGTCATCAAGGGGCACGGTAAAGGTAATATCCTTTGTGCCGTCTCTGCCAACAGACTGAAGAATTATGTCGACATTGATTTTGTACTGTGCCAGCTTATTGAAAAGCTTAAAGGCTATTCCCGGAGTGTCCTCAAGGCCTATAACCGAAACGGTGGCAACATTGGTATCCTTCGCAACTCCTCTGATTAACGTCTTTTCCATTTTCACAATCTCCTTAACAATAGTGCCGGGCTTGCTTTCAAGGCTTGAAAGCACCTCAAGCTCCACATTATATTTCTTTGCCATTTCAACCGAACGGTTGTTTAACACCTGCGCGCCGAGTGTTGCAAGCTCAAGCATTTCATCATAGGTAATTTCATCAAGCTTGCGCGCATTCGGAATTTTGCGCGGGTCTGCTGTGTAAACTCCGTCAACATCGGTGTAAATCTGGCACAGGTCAGCCTTCATTGAAGCGGCTATGGCAACAGCGCTTGTATCGGAGCCGCCGCGGCCGAGGGTGGTAATATCATCATACTTGTTAAGCCCCTGAAAGCCCGCCACTATGACTATATTGCGCTTTGATATTTCATTTCTTATGCGCTCACCGTTGATTTTTTTAATGCGCGCAATCCCGTGATTGGAGTCGGTTGAAAAGCCTGCCTGCCAACCGAGCAGTGAAATCACCGGAAAACCGAGGCGCTCAATAGCCATGGCGAGCAGTGCTATTGACATCTGCTCACCTGCCGAAAGCAGCATATCCATTTCCCGCCTTGATCCGCCTTCGGGATTAATCTCCCGTGCCTTTTCTATAAGCTCATCTGTGGTGTCCCCCTGAGCGGAAACAACCACCACTATATCGTTGCCCTTTTTGTAATCCTCGGTTATAATGCGTGCAACATTAAAAACCCTTTCGGCATCGGCAACGGAAGAACCGCCGAATTTTTTTACCATTAGTGACATTAAATTGACCCCCTGATTGCGGTATTACAAATGCATTGTGTGAAGAATTTTTAAAACCCTGATATTTTTAAGCGCCGAAAGCTCCGCCTTTAATTTGCCGAGGATTATCGGCTCGGTGAGCATTGCAATTTCACCCTTGTAACGGTTTTTCACGATTGCCGCAGCCTTTAAACAGTTAATTTCGGAGCACATACCGTCAAAATCGTCGGAGCTTAGCAAAACAAAGTAGCTCTCGGGCAAATCGGCGGTGTTATCAACATAGCCTTCTTCGCCGTCCTCCCAAAAAACGTACTTACGGTTATCAAGGTGCTTAACGCAATCTATTATATCCGCAACAACGGCACTGGCGGTTGCTTCCTTGCCGGCACCCTTGCCGTAAAACACAACGTCACCCGTTTGGTCGCCCCTTATTTTAATTGCGTTAAAAACACCGTTTACATCGGAAAGTATATCCTCGCGGCTCACAAGCGTAGGTCTTACGGTTGCGGTTATCTTGCCGCCCTCAAGCCTTTTTGCGTGCGCTATGAGCTTAAGCGTACAGCCGAAGCCGTCGGCATATTCAACATCATCAAGCGTTATATTCGTTATTCCCTCGGTTTCAACCTGCTCGGGATAAACGTGCTTGCCGAACGCCAGAGCCGAAAGTATGCAAATTTTACGGCAGGCATCGTGCCCCTCAATATCTGCCGCGGGATTTTTTTCGGCAAAGCCCTTTTCCTGGGCAAGCTTATGTGCCGCTTCAAACGGCATATTATCCACTATCATTTTATTTAAAATGTAGTTTGTGGTTCCGTTTAAAATTCCCGAAATTTCGGTTATTTCGTTTGCGGCAAGGCACTGCGAAATCGGCCTGAGCACAGGTATTCCGCCGCCTACGCTTGCTTCAAACAGAAAATTAACACCGTTTTCAGCCGCAAGCCTTAAAAGCTCTGCACCGTGTGCCGCTACAAGCTCCTTGTTTGAGGTGACCACGCTCTTTCCCGCAAGCAGGCAACGCTTTACGAAATCATAGGCGGGGTTAATTCCCCCCATAACCTCGGCCACCACGCGAACACTCTCATCCGATAAAATATCATCAAAGCTTTTTGTGAATTTATCGGCATAGTCAAGCCCGTCAAAATCACGCAAATCCAATATGTGCTTTACATTAACCTCAGTGTGGGCGGCCTTTGCTATTCGCTCCGGGTGCCTTATAAGTATTTCCGCCGTACCTGAGCCCACAACACCGTGACCCATTATTGCAACATTAATCATTTTTGCCTCCGTCAATTATTTTAATTGAAATTATACCGTCGGTGCTAAGCAAGCTTTCTTTAAGCTGCTCTGCTGTTGTTCCCGCGGCAAGGCTTACCGTAAGCGATGCATTTGCAACGCCGCCCTCGGGAAGACCCTGTGTAACGGTTATTATATTGGCACCGCAGCCGTACAGCGCAGCCGTAAGTGCCGAAAAAACACCCGCCCTGTCGGATAAAAGCGCATTTAAGCTTACCGTTGTGCCGGGCGCCGAGTATTTAAAAACAAAATCCTTATATTTATAAAAAGCACTTCTTGAAATACCCGCATTCTTTACGGCCTGAGCCGTGCTTGTTACCCGACCCGAGGCAATCAGCTCCTTGGCATTTACCACGCCCTTAAAAACCGGTGGCAACGCTTCGGCCGCGACAAGGTAATAGCTGTTTTCTTTCATTACTGTCCTCCGTACGTGAACTGTTGTATTTTATTATAGTACACTTCGCTGCCTAAAGCAACAAAAAAAGCTCAATTTTACAATAAATGTTAATTTTAAATAAAAGTTATTAATCATCGCACCAGACTTTTGACATAGCACTCAGACTCCGGCTGATGAGGTAGAGGGCTTGCTCCCGCCGTTTTGCTTGTACAAATCCTTTGCTTTCTCCTGACTGAGGGATTTTAATGCCGTGAAAGTTATTCAAGTGAAACAATCCCTCTCGGCTTCGGGCGGTTTTCTTGATAAAATAAAACAGGATAAAAAGCAGCTCTGCTTAATATCCTGTCTTATAATTATAAAAGTATTACGGTTTTATTTACCTGCAGCTTACAAAGACCTGATTAATCGTGTCTTTTAAAGCCGCGGCGGTCTCTGCCGTGTCCGCCGTCACGCCTTGCGGGGCGCGGCTGGGGAACATCATCCGCATCGGGGTCAACGGTTGCGCCGTTCACCTCAACAAGTGCATCTCTGCGGGAGAGGTTAATTCTGCCCTGGTCATCTATTTCGGTAACCTTTACTATAACCTGGTCACCTACGGCCACAACATCCTCTACCCTTTCAACACGCTTGGTGTCAAGCTTTGAAATATGCACAAGGCCCTCTTTGCCGGGAGCAATTTCAACAAAAGCACCGAAGGCCATAAGCCTTGTTACACGGCCGCTGTAAACCGCACCTATTTCGGGGTCGTTTGCAATGAGCTCAACTATTGAGATTGCCTGCTTGGCCTTTTCAACATCAAGACCCGAAACATAAACGTGACCGTCTTCCTCAATATTGATTGTGCACTCGCACTGCTCCTGAATTGACTGAATAACCTTGCCCTGCTTACCTATAACATCACCGATTTTATCGGGGCTGATAAGGGTGGTGAGCATCTTGGGAGCATATTTTGAAAGCTCGGCGCGCGGCTCGGGTATACACTTAAGCATAACCTCATCAAGTATATAATCACGTGCCTTGTGAGTTTTTGCAAAGGCTTCCTTAATAATTTCGGGAGTAAGTCCGTGAACCTTAAGGTCCATTTGAATGGCGGTTATACCCTTGTGTGTACCCGCAACCTTAAAGTCCATATCGCCGTAAAAGTCCTCAAGACCCTGAATATCCACCATAGTCATAAAATCGCCGTAAACGCCGTCATCACCTGTGATAAGTCCGCAGGAGATACCCGCAACAGGAGCTTTAATCGGAACGCCGGCCGCCATAAGTGCAAGTGTTGAGCCGCAAATTGAGCCCTGCGAGGTTGAGCCGTTTGAAGAAAGCACCTCGGAAACAACACGAATGGCATAGGGGAAATCTTCAACACTCGGAATAACCGGAACCAAGGCCTTTTCAGCAAGTGCACCGTGACCTATTTCACGCCTGCCGGGGCCGCGTGAGGGCTTTGTTTCGCCCACGGAATAGGACGGGAAGTTGTAATGATGTATATATCTCTTTGAAACCTCTTCATCAAGGCCGTCAAGCTTTTGAGCATCGCTCACGGGTGCCAGTGTGGCAACAGACAGCACCTGTGTTTGACCGCGGGTGAACATACCCGAGCCGTGAACACGCGGAAGTAAATCCACCTGAGCGTTGAGCGGACGAATTTCATCAATTCCTCTGCCGTCTACACGCTTTTTCTCGTTCTTAAGCCAATCACGTACCACGTGCTTTTGAACAAGATAAAGAATTTCCTCAATTTTGCCCTCACAGCCCTCGAATTTTTCATCGAATTTTTCGTGAACGGCATTGTAAATAGGAAGCAAAGCGGCATCGCGCACGGTTTTATCGTCGGTATCAAGCGCTTTCTTAACATCCTCAATGCAAAATTCTTCGATTTCTCTTAAAATTTCAGGGTCGGGATCGTTTGATTCAAATTCAAACTTCGGCTTGCCGATTTCCGCAACAATACCGTTTATGAATTTAACAACCTCTTTATTGGCTTCGTGGCCTGCCATAATGCAATCGAACATAAGCTCGTCCGAAATTTCGTTTGCGCCGGCCTCAATCATTGCAACCAAATCCTCTGTTGAAGAAACGGTAAGATTAAGATCTGATTTTGCGCGCTGCTCAAGATTGGGGTTAATAACAATTTCACCGTCAACCAAGCCTACATTCACACTGGAAATGGGGCCTGCCCACGGAATATCCGAAATTGCAATAGCAGCCGAAACACCTATTGCCGCGGCAACCTCGGGTGAGCAATCGGGGTCAACCGACATAACGGTGGCAACCACCGAGCAGTCATTCCGCATATCCTTGGGGAAAAGCGGACGAATGGGGCGGTCAATACAGCGTGAAGCGAGTATTGCCTTTTCGGTTGCCCTGCCCTCACGCCTTGTGAAGGAGCCGGGCAGACGGCCTACCGAATACATTTTTTCCTCATAATCAACCGAAAGCGGGAAGAAATCCACACCCTCACGCGGCTTTGCCGAAGCAGTAACCGTGCAAAGCACCTTTGTTTCACCGTAGGTAGCCATAACCGCCGCATTGGCAAGCTGAGCCATCATACCTGTTTCAAGCTTAAGCGGTCTGCCTGCAAGGGTGGTTTCGTATACCTTGTAATTTTCAAACATACTTTAAAATCTCCTTTTCCTGTTTTTCGGAGATTCCCGGTTAGCAATAAATCCGATGTCCGACCGGGTCTTCGGGCACCCGATTTACCGCTAAAGCACGAAAATCTCCGCAAAATTTACAACAAAGCAGACCGAGCATTATTCGGTCTGCTTTAATGTGCGCATTACTTACGTATGCCGAGTCTCTTAATAACCGAACGGTATCTTTCAATATCGTTCTTCTGGAGGTATGCCAGCAGGTTTCTTCTGTGACCTACCATTTTAAGCAGACCGCGGTATGAGTGGCGATCCTTCGGGTGCACCTTAAGGTGAGCGTTAAGCTCGTTGATTCTGGTAGTGAGAAGTGCGATTTGCACCTCGGGAGAACCGGTATCACCCTCATGAACGGCATAATCCTTCATGATTTGCTGTTTAAGCTCTTTTGTCACTGTTTTTTCACTCCTTTAATAGCATTATCCGCAAACCGGGCAGCGGGCCGCAGTGATTCCCTTTTAAGGGCAGTCGCCCGAAGCTCCGTAAGCGGTTCTCAAATTATAACACATTAAAACAAAAAAGTAAAGTAAAATTATTCATCTTTAAAATATGTGTGCCGAAAATGCAAAAAAATCGTCTCAACAGTGCATTTTTTTATTGACTGGAAGAAAATTTAGTAGTATTCTAAAATACATAAAAAATTCAGGAGGTAATAAAAATGTTTAAATCCGAGTACTTAAACAGAGTATACGAGGGCGTTGAAAAGCGTAATCCCGGCGAAAAGGAATTTTTGCAGGCGGTACGTGAGGTTTTGGGTTCACTTGAGCCGGTTATAGAGGCAAATCCCAAAATCGAAGCCAACGGATTAATGGAAAGAATTGTAGAACCGGAAAGACAGATTTTCTTCCGTGTTTCCTGGGTGGACGATAACGGCAAGGTGCAGGTAAACCGCGGCTACCGTGTTCAGTTTAATTCGGCCATCGGTCCGTACAAGGGCGGCATACGTCTCCACCCCTCGGTTAACGCATCGGTAATTAAATTTTTGGGCTTTGAGCAAATTTTCAAGAACAGCCTTACCGGTCTTCCCATCGGCGGCGGCAAGGGCGGCTCGGATTTTGACCCCAAGGGTAAATCCGACGGTGAAATTATGCGCTTTTGCCAGAGCTTTATGACCGAGCTTGCAAAGCACATCGGTGCCGATACCGACGTTCCCGCGGGAGATATAGGCACGGGTGCCCGCGAAATAGGCTATATGTTCGGCCAGTACAAGCGCCTGCGCAATGAATTTACAGGTGTTCTCACCGGCAAGGGCTTGACCTACGGCGGCTCGCTTGCACGCACTCAGGCCACAGGCTACGGCGTTTGCTATTACACAGAGGAAATGCTTAAGTGTATGAGAAACGATACCATAAGCGGCAAAACGGTTGTAATTTCCGGCTCGGGCAATGTTGCGATTTACGCTGCCGAAAAGGCCACACAGCTCGGTGCAAAGGTTGTTGCCCTTTCCGATTCCAACGGCTATGTTTATGATGCAAACGGCATTAAGCTTGATGTTGTAAAGCAAATCAAGGAGGTTGAGCGCGGCAGAATCAAGGAATATGCCGAGCGCGTGAGCGGTGCGGAGTATCATGAGGGCTGCAGCGGCATTTGGAGCATTAAGTGTGATGTTGCACTTCCCTGTGCCACACAGAACGAAATTGACGAGGCTTCCGCCAAGACACTTGTTGCAAACGGTGTGATCGCCGTTGCCGAGGGTGCCAATATGCCCTCCACGCTTGAAGCTATTGAGGTATTCCAAAATGCGGGCATACTTTTCGGCCCCGCAAAGGCGGCAAATGCAGGCGGCGTTGCCACCTCCGCTCTTGAAATGAGCCAGAACTCAATGCGTTACAGCTGGACCTTTGATGAGGTTGATGCAAAGCTTAAGGATATTATGATTAACATATTCCACAATTCCTACAATGCCGCAAAGAAATACGGTATGGAGGGTAACCTTTTGGCAGGTGCCAACATTGCCGGCTTTGAAAAGGTTGCCGAAGCAATGCTTGCTCAGGGTGTAGCTTACTGATTTTGCATTTCTTTGAGTGAAATTTAACATTTGCACCTAAAAAGACCGCAGCTCATCTCGAATGAATGGGCCTGCGGTCTTTTTCAGTTTCTTTGCCTACGGCAGGTTATATATGATTTTTCAAAAAGCACGAAATTTTGTTTGCCAAAATCTGATGACCGGCATCATT
>CAZKUO010000059.1:0-8872 GCA_964555975.1 uncultured Ruminococcus sp.
GCGCCGCGCTCCAAGCGTGCGCAATGTCGGGCACCGCAAGAGGGCCTGAGCTGGCAGCGAAGCTGACTGAGGGAGAGAAAAGGTTAAGCTTTGATGTTGTCTTAGTTTATCTCTCCCTCCGACCTCGCTATGCTCGGCCACCTCCCCCATCAGGTGGAGGCAAAGGGCTTCCACAGACCAATAAGTCCCCCAAGCCTTTAGGGCCGATGTCCCCGCGGTGCGGGGAAAATGTCGCGAAGCGACAAAAGGGGACGACTCAGTCAGAGTGTCAGCGAAGCTGACTGAGGGATTGCTTTACTTAGGTGGATTTATTTTATGACCGAATATTTTATTTGTTAAAATAATTCAACAGCTCCGCTGTTTTATCGGTTCTTTCCCAAGAAAGCTCAAGCTCCTCACGGCCCATATGACCGTAGGCCGAAAGCTCACTGTAAATCGGGCGGCGCAGATCAAGCTTATCTATTATTGCGGAGGGACGCAAATCAAACACGGCCCGCACTGCATCGGCTATTCTGTCATCGGGGTAGATGCCGGTCCCAAAGGTATCCGCCATTACGGAAACGGGGTGTGCCACACCTATGGCATAGGCCAACTGAATTTCGCATTTTTTCGCAATGCCGGCCGCAACTATGTTTTTTGCGACGTAGCGTGCCGCATATGCCGCACTGCGGTCAACCTTTGTGGGGTCCTTACCAGAAAAGGCACCGCCGCCGTGCCGCGCAAAGCCGCCGTAGGTATCAACAATTATTTTTCTGCCCGTAAGCCCCGTGTCACCCTGCGGTCCGCCCACAACAAAGCGGCCCGTGGGGTTTATGTATATCTTTGTGTTTTCATCCAAAAGCTCACAAGGCACCGTGGGCTTAATAACCTTTTCGAGTATATCGGCACGCAGGGTATCGAGGCTTATTTTTTCACTGTGCTGTGAGGAAACCACAATCGCCTCCACACGAATCGGGCGCCCCTCGTCATATTCAACCGTGACCTGCGTTTTACCGTCGGGTCGCAGGTAATCAAGCTCACCGCTTTTGCGAACCTCGGTAAGCCTCTTTGCCATTTTGTGCGCAAGGGACACGGGCAGCGGCATAAGCTCGGGTGTGTCATCACAGGCATAGCCGAACATCATTCCCTGGTCACCCGCGCCGCGCAGGTTGTATTCCTCCTCGGCACCGTTTTTGTATTCAAGCGAATTGTCAACACCCAAGGCTATATCGGGTGATTGCTTGTCTATTGCCGTTACAACTGCACAGGTGTTACCGTCGAAGCCGGCCTCGGGGCTGTTGTAGCCTATTTTGCAAACCGTATCACGCACGGTTTTTGTAATATCAACCTGTGCCGTGGTGGAAATTTCACCCATAACGGTGATAATTCCCGTTGTGCAAAAGGTCTCGCAGGCAACACGCGCCTCGGGGTCCTGCTTTAAAATTTCATCGAGCACGGCATCGGAAATACCGTCGCACACCTTATCGGGGTGCCCCTCAGTAACCGATTCCGAAGTAAAAAGTATTCTTGCCATAATTTTCGCTTCCTTAAGAGCACAAAACCTGTGCCCGTTTTTTATAATATTTCCTTATTTTTTCTTTTCGGCAATAAAAAAACCGCCCTTGACGAGACGGTAGAAAAAGCCTCATCTTTCGGATAATCCGCCGGAATTGGCACCTTGGCAAAAAGCCAGGTTGCCGGGCATCGCAGGGCCGGTTCCCTCCGCCGCTCTTGATAAGGATAATATTAAGTTTATTATATTGTAGCACATTTTTTGCATTTGTCAATAGCCTTATAATATTTTGCTTGCTTTTTCGACCGATTGTTGTTACAATACTAATGTAGTGGCGAAACGCGTTTTACGAATTGCCCCAAGCTCAATATGGAGGTGTTTTTGATGGCTTACGTTATTTCCGATGCTTGTATAAGCTGCGGTGCCTGTGCCGCAGGATGTCCCTGTGATGCTATTGCTGAGGGTGCAGAGCATTATGAAATCGATGCCGACAAGTGCTGCAGCTGCGGCGCCTGTGCTGCCGGTTGCCCCGTAGAGGCAATTTCCGAGGAATAATTCACTTTGGCTGACCGCCGTTCGATTTTATCGGGCGGCGGTTGTATTTTTTTCGGATATGTGTTATAATTAACAGTATATGAGCTTGTCAGTGCAGTGTGACGGCTATTGCTTGCAAAAGGAGAAAAAACACCGTGAATGTAACCGAAAGATTTTTAAGCTATGTGAAATTCGATACCGCATCAAATGAAGACAGCTGACCTGCCCCTCAACGGACAAACAGCTTGTGCTGGCAGAGCACCTTGCCGCTGAGCTGAGAGAATTGGGAATTGACGATGCGGCCGTGGATTCGTGCGGGTATGTATACGGTCATATTGCGGCAACCCCGGGGTGCGAGGCTCTGCCGAAAATCGGGCTTATTGCCCATATGGACACTTCCCCTGCCGTAAGCGGCAAAAACGTAAAGCCCGAAATTATTACGTTTGACGGCAAAAATCTGCCTATGACCGACAGTAAATATATAGGCTCCGAGCTGATAGTGAGTGACGGAACCACACTTTTGGGTGCCGATGATAAGGCCGGAATTGCGGAAATAGTTTCCGCCTGTGAGGTTCTGCTTACAGATAAGGCCTTGCGGCACGGTGCGGTTTGCATTTGCTTTACGCCGGATGAGGAAATCGGGCGCGGAGCCGACCGCTTTGATTTTGAACGCTTTAATGCCGATTTTGCCTACACGGTTGACGGCGGCGAGCTTGGCAGCATTGAAGCCGAAAACTTTAATGCCGCCGCGGTTAAGCTAACGGTGCACGGCGTTAACACCCACCCGGGCTCCGCAAAAAACAAAATGCGAAATGCGGTGCTTTATTTAAACGAATTTATAAATTTACTGCCCGCAGCGGAAGCTCCCGCCAATACCGAGGGCTATGAGGGCTTTTACCATATAACCGATATTTCGGGTGATGAAACCGAAGCACACCTTTCAATGCTCATAAGAGATTTTGACAAAAATGCTTTTGAAAAAAGAAAGCAATTCACAAGGTATGCGACGGAATTTTTAAACAGAAAGCACGGTGAGGGAGTATTTGAGCTTATCGTTACCGACAGCTACTACAATATGTGGGAAATAATGGAAAAATACCCAGAAATTATTAAGCGCGCCGAAGCCGCAATGGAGGCTGCCGGAGTAAAGCCCGAGCTTGAGCCCATACGCGGCGGTACCGACGGTGCAAGGCTTTCCTTTGAGGGGCTCCCCTGCCCCAACCTTTCAACCGGCGGCTTTAATTTCCACAGCATTTACGAGGCGGTGCCGGTTAAAAGCCTTGAAAAAACGGTTGATGTGCTGGTGAATATTTTGAAGGCATAGGCCTTGAAAATTCGCTGATACACTTGATTTCATAAACTAATGCAAAATGCACCCCCGCGGTGCGGAAAGGACGGTTGTTATTATGAAGGAACGGAAGCGCGGCATAAGAATACAAACACGAATTATAGTTTCGGCTTTTTTACTGCTGGTTCAGTTGGTATTTCTGTTTTTTATGCTTTACAACTTCACAATCGGCTCGGCAAATGTGTATGCCCTTTCGGTTGTGGCGGGTATTGTAACGGTTATCTACATAGTAAACCGTCGCGGGAACCCAAGCCACAAAATTGTTTGGATAATTTTTATTCTCGTTTTCCCCATTTTCGGAATATCCGTATTCCTTTTGTGGGGCGGCGGACGTGTTATGCCGCATTTGCGGCGCAAAATGGAAAAATGCGAGGCTCACTATCTGCCGCTTTTAAGTGAAAAGGAAAATGTGCGTGACAGCCTTAAGTACTACGATTTACTTCACGCACGTCAGGCGGATTATCTTTCGGGCGAATCCGGCTATCCGCTTTACGGGAACACCCGCACAGAGTATTTATCCCCGGGAGAAAAAATATATTCCCGCCTGCTTTCCGAGCTTGAAAAAGCCGAAAAGTATATTTACATTGAATTTTTCATACTTGCCGAGGGTGATATGTGGGACGGCATACACAAAATACTGTCCGAAAAGGCGGCAAACGGCGTTGAGGTTCGCATAATTTTCGATGATTTCGGTTCGATAAAGCGCCAGCACAAAAATTTTCTTGTCAACCTGCGTGCCGAGGGTATAGCGGTTTCGGTTTTCAACCCGATAAAGCCTTCTATGAACATATTTATGAACAACCGCAATCACAGAAAAATTGTGATTATAGACGGTAAAACCGCCTTTACGGGCGGCTTCAACATCGGGGATGAATACATTAACCGCTTGGTTCGCTTCGGGCACTGGCTTGACAGCGGTATTCTTATGCAGGGTGAGGCGGTTAAAAGCTTTTTGGCAATGTTTTGCTGTATGTGGGAATTTACAACGGGTGAGCAGCTTAATATGCCCGCGCACATTTCGGATTTTTCCGCCGAAAACGACGGCTTTATATTGCCCTACTGCGATGACCCGCTGAACGATAAAAACCCGGCCGAGGGTATTTATATGCAAATACTCAACACTGCGCAAAAATATGTTTACATTGCTTCGCCCTATCTTATAATAGACAATACTATGATGAGCATTCTGTGTATGACGGCGCGTTCTGGGGTGGATGTGCGTATTCTTACCCCCGCCGTGCCCGATAAAAGCTATGTGCACCCCGTAACGCAGTACAGCTATCTTGAATTGCTTGAAGCGGGTGTCAGAATATATGAGTACACACCCGGCTTTGTACATTCAAAGCTTTTTGTATCGGATGATAAAATCGCAACCGTAGGCTCGGTTAATATGGATTACCGAAGCTTTATATTCCATTTTGAGTGCGGCGCATGGCTGTGTGATAACAAAACCGTGCTCGGTATTAAGCAGCAAATGACCGAGGTCTTTGACATCTCCCGCGAAATCACGCTTGACGAATGGAAAAAGCGCCCGATTAAAATGCGTGTAAAGCAGGCAATACTGCATATTTTTGCTCCGTTTATGTGATTGACATTTTATCAAAAAGGCTGTATAATGTGCTTAAGAACAAAACAACGGAAGGGTGTCTTGTAAATGAAAGGATTTTTAAAGTTTATCTTAACGCTTTCGGCTCTGTTTGCCTCGGCAGTCGGCGTGCTTGTGTTGGTTGACGGTATTTTAAACAAAAATCGCCTCGAGGGGCACTACCTTGAGTGCGGCACCACCGAGGACGAATAAATCAGTATTGCGCTCTTAAAAATTCATAAAATCCGCCCGTCGTGGGCGGATTTTTGATTTTAAAAAAGCTGTACGCTGTTTTTTCGGGACTCATCAATTTTTATAGACCTATTCACTTTTCCCGATTTTTAAAGCTCAACGCCGCAGCCAAGCAACCAAATGCACCTACTGTTACAAGCACTGCATAAAGCCAATACCTTAAAAAACAGAATATGCAGGCCGAGAGGAGCATCAGCACAGCGGCGGCAACCGATAAACGGACTGCCGTATTACTGTTCATTTTCGTTTTCACACTTTTTACATTCGGCTCCGTATTTACACAAAAGCGACATAAAAATGAACATTACACCAAGTGCCACGCTGTCAAAGCCATCGAAGCTCAGCTTTTCAACCGCTCCCGAAAATTGAACAATCACAGCGCGTGCCACCTCTGCCAGCACCGTGGTAACAATGGGAATCCATATTACCGAAATGCCCAAATGCAGCAGCTCCTTTGCCCCCTCTAAGGTAAAGGGCGTGCCGGCCTTCAGCTCGTTTTCAAAATAACGGTATGCCATACGGGAAACAAAAAATTCCCCTATGCATAAAATCATCACGGCGGCAATAACAGCCGAAATTGTGCCTATGCCGACAGCGGCTTCCGCCTCGATAATGCCATGCAGGGTAACACCGCCGAGCTTGAGGGTTTCCGCACCGACAGACAGAGCAAAAATCCCCACAAGGGAAACACAAAAACCGACTATGCAGCAAATATTAATAATTTTACTGAGTATTTTTCCGATTTTGGAAAGGGTTTGAATAGTATCAATTGTTTTCATAATAATCACCGTTTCTTTCAAAGATATTATATTTTAAAAATTTAAATTCTTACATTTTAAGCCAATCATCTGCTGTCATCACGCTTGTGTGCCCTATTCTGACTTCGTTCATCAAAGGCACAGACACCTCCTTGCAGGTATGATGGTAAACAAAGCCGAGCTTTTCCTGCACACGCTTGGATTTGCTGTTCCCGTCATAATAACCGCACCAAATTTTACGCATTTTCAAATCCTCAAAGCCGTGTCGCAGAAGCTCCTTTGCGGCCTCTGGCATATAGCCTCTGCCCCAAAACGGCTTACCGAGCCAATAGCCAAGCTCACATTCATCGTCCCTGTAGGTCATATCGGTGTGACCGTTAAGCCGAAGCTCTATGCACCCGATTACTCTTTCGCTTCCCTTTTCGCATATCGCATAGCATTCGGGGCCGTTAAGCACATTTTGAATAATACACAGGCTTTCCTCTGCTGATTTATGCGGTTGCCAGCCCGCAATCGGGCCGACATCGGGGTCCCTTGCGTACTCATAGAGGCTTTGGACATCCGATTCTCTCCACGGTCGCAGAATAAGCCGTTCTGTTTTGAGAAGCCTTAAAGCTATGCGGTTATCCAAAAACCTCATTTGCTCCGGTGTGTGGAACCAATGCTCACCGTTTTCCATTACGTCAAGGCCCGCGTTGTGGGCAATTGCAAAGCCTGTTACGGTTTCACGGTCGGTCAGATTATCCCGCCCGCCGTACAGAATTTCCGTAGGCACATTCCAAGCAACAGGATTACGGCGCACATAGCAAAGATACTCCCATGAAAGGACCTCACCCTGCTTTGTCTCGATTATCCCCTTTTCCCGCAGCACATCCTCGGATACATTTGCCCACAGCAGCATATTTCCGATAAGCCTTTCCATATCCACAATCGGTGAAATAAAATACGCCTTTTCAATTCTTTCCTGCGGCAGGGTACACATGGAAAAATATGTGCCTATGCTGTTAGCAATCAAGATCACACGCTCATATCCCGATGAAAGCGCTTTAAACAAAGCGGGAAATTCCGATTTTGCAGCCCACGGCGTTTCGGCCTTGTAATCAAGCCCTTTCACATCGCAACCGGGAAACAACGGCTTATAGTGCTCAGCTTCCTCAGCCGTGCCGCCCTTACCGTGAATGTATAAAACTAAAATCTTGTTTTGCATTTTCAAATGTCACCTTCTGTTCTTTCATGGAAATTTTGCCGATTTCCCGACCGTATTGCGCAGGCTTTTTCTTAATACATTCAATTTCCGACAGCCCAATCAATCGCTCTGTTCCTACCTGCTTCATCAACTGCGGTGCAGCTTCAAATCTTCAAGGTCCGCAAATAGCGTTATGCTCCTCCGAAATACGATAGCTTTCCAAGGCCTTTTGAATTGCTTTATTGTGTGTCCGCTTATCAAGGCGTTTTTCTTCCAAAAAGGGTAAAATCGCCTCATATTGTTTTGCAAGTGCCGTTGCAAAATACCATGCATTCATCATATTTACGTAGTATTCTTCGGAGCGAACCTCCGAAACCAGCCTCGGATATTCAGGCTCAAAATCTTCATCAAGAAAATGCTGCATCAGCATCCCCACTGCAAATCGCACCGTATAAGTTTTGAAGGAAAGCAGCCAGACCTTTATCTGTTTCAATAATCTTTCCTTATGCTTTTTGAAAATTTTCGGTGACATCTGATCGCAGGTTGCCCAATTATCAACAAAAGGGAGAAATTTATTCAATTCTTCAATGCAAATATCAAAATCCTTAATTTCGCAAATCAAAAACGCATGAAGCTGATTTTCTTCAAAATATTTGTGCGGCAGGGTGTTCAAAAAATCGGAAAAATCATTTTCCGCATAAAGCTTTTTTGCAAAGGCACGCAAAGCAGGTGTTCTCACACCTATCACAGCCTGCGGCTTTATTGTGGGTATAAGCTTCGCCTGAAAATCACGGTATTCCGGGTCTTGATTTCGGAGAAGCTCCTCTTGTATTTCATTTATTTTCATAGCTTTGCTTAATTCCCCGATTTCAAAAGCAGCATAACGGCAGTAAAATCCCGAGTCAGCATTTCGGATATTTCTTCCCTTGTAAAATCACACATTCCCGTGGCACACAGCGTTGCGATTCCGTAGGTATGAATCCAAGCGTGCTCAAACAGCGTTTTTGAAGCTGAGGCAGACAGGCCGTAATCGGTTTGAATGGTACACAAACATTCATCGGCAACACTGCCGAGATGTGCATAAATACCCTCAAAGGATTTTACATCGCTGTTTTGCGACATAAAAATAAGCTGATAAAGCTGCGGCTCAGCCTTGGCAAATAAAATCATCTGCATACCCACCTGCTTGAAGATGGGCATATCCGCATCGAATTTGCGGGCATATGCTTCAAAACGCTCCATTGCGGCAATTTTTACCGCATTAAGTACCTCCTGCATCGAATTGAATACGGTGAAAATCGGCGTGGCAGAGGTATTAAGCGCATTTCCCAATGATTTGGCGGTCAGTGTACCCACTCCGCTCTGCGATACAATCTGCAACGCGGCGGTAACGATTTCTTCCCTTGTGAATTTCGGCTTCGGCGGCATAGAACCCCTCCTTTATAAAACGTTCGTTCTGCAACGCGCGTTCTAAAACGTTAATTTTATTATAACACTTTTTCTTACATTGTCAATAGTTTTTGAAGAAAAGCCGACAAAGCCGTAAAAAATCACACTTTTTTTGAAAATTTACAGCTCTGCGCTCAAAAATTCAAAAAAAGCATTGACAAGTTGAATTTGTTTTGATATAATACACTGGTCGGTTAAGCACGTGGCTTAACTTGCGAGTGTGCTGGAATAGGCAGACAGGCACGTTTGAGGGGCGTGTGTCAATGAC
>CAZKUO010000060.1:0-8668 GCA_964555975.1 uncultured Ruminococcus sp.
TATCTCCCCTTGAATTTTTGTCTAAAAAGTGTTGCACTTGACTTGACAATCTGCCGGCCACCCCTGTCAGGAGGAGGCAAAGGATTTGCACAAACAAAAACCCTATTGCAAACAAAACGGCGGGAGCAAGCCCCCGCCCTACGATAATTAATTTTGTTTGTACGTATAAATTATGCACAACAGCTTGCTCCCACCGAAAGTAGGGGGCAGATATATCCGCTCGAAGCCGAGCAGGATTTTTGAGGCTTTACGGCGGGTCACAAGCCGAAATTCAAGCCTTGTAAACGCCACGGACGGCAAGGGCAACAGCAAAAAAACAAAACACGGAGGAAAACAGATGAAAACGGTCTTGAAAAAGAGGATTCTCAGAGCCGCGGCGTTATTTACGGCGTTGCTGCTGCCAATGCAAACGGCCGCCGCAAATTACGGTGACAATGTTTTAACCGACCCGTTTTCTAAGGAGCGCCCCGCGGGGGACGCGAATTTGGACGGGTGCTTTGATATAAGGGATTTAATACGCCTTAAAAAATATGCTTCGGGCATGGCGGTCACTTTGGATTTGGGCATTTTTGATGAGGCGGCCGATGCCAAGAAGCCTGCCGGCGGGCAAAAGTGCGGCTACAATTACAGGGATGTTACTACAACTCTCACAACGGACGGCGAATGTGTTTATGCCACTACTGCGGACAGAAAGGCACAAACCGTGGTTGAGGATAAATATCTCTACAATTTAGAGAACAATACAGGCAATCAGCTTTATGCCGGGATTTTGTTTGACAGCGCTCCGATTAACATATCCGCGGGTGACGGAATTACTTTTTACGTTAAAACCGAGTGTGCAAACACCATTTTGCCGCTTGTGATTGTGGATGACCCAAAGGTGAGCTACGACCCGGATACGGCACTTAAAATCGGCTCGGAATACAGCTACAGAACGCTTGACGGCGACTGGATAACCGCCAAGGCCACGGTGACAGGGCAAAAAAATGAGAGTGAAAAAAATTATTTCGGGGTTATAAGCTTTGATGAGCCCTTTGAGGGATATATCCGTTTGCCGTTTTCATCACTTTCAAACATCAACAGCAATGTGCGTGTGCTTGATTCCGAAAACAATATTCAGCGGGTTTTTTGCAAGGCAAAAAATCTCGGCGGCGAATACGGCGGGCTGACCTTCGGGCATATTCGCATTTATTCCGAAAACGGAGTAGGCGGAGCGGGCACCGCAGAAACACTGGCATTTTTGAGAAAAGCTTTATTGAACGGGTGACGGAAAATGAAAAGAACAATATCAATTTTAATATGTCTCCTGCTTGCTTTCTCGGTTTATGTGCCGGCAGTGGGAGAGGCGGCCGCAGAAGCGGTTTCCGCTGTTCCGATAAATAATTATACGGTTAAAAGAACCGGTGTTATAGGCGGCACGGTTTACCCGCTTGAGGGGTATTCGCTCAAGGGCGAAATTGCCGACCGTCTGCTGCCCTGGAGCGTGGCGCCCGATTGCCTTTCGGGGGCTAACAACGGCGTGCTTTCGTTTAACAATATGGCTCAGCCCCTTAACGGCAGTGAGGGAATAATGTTTTACCTTTCGATTCCGGCGGAGAATACGATTGCCTTTGTTTTGGAGCTTGAAAATCCCAATGACCCAACACGCTGGAGAATGAACTACGACCCGGAAATGTCTCCCTATGTGGGCGAAAGCGTTATGCTGCTGCGCGACGGTGCAAGCGCCTGGGAAGAAAAAAGCTTTGTGAGAACCCTGCCGCAGAGCTCAAACCTAAATAAAAATTACAAGTGCGGCATAACCTTTGAAGGGGCCTTTTCGGGCTGGGTGAAGGTACCGTATACATCACTCAGAAACGATTCCGGACTTAGATTCGATGCGGCAAAGGATAAGCTTAAAAACATTCCGTTCCGCTTTGCAAATCTCGGCGGGGATTACGGCGCGGTTACGGTTGGACCGCTTATGCTTGTTACAGAGGACGGCTCCGCACCCGAGATTTCGATTTCGGACACATACAAAACGGAGGCCGCGGTAACGGCATATGCTCCGACCGATTACACAATAAACAGCGGTACGCTCAGTGCTGCCGAAAGCTACCTTACCGATAAGGGCAGTGCCAAGGTGGCCGCGCTTTCGGGCGGAAGTGCAAGCGGCGTGCGCCAGCTTTGCTATAATCTCAGATCGGAGGAGCTGGGGCACACCGACGGGCTTGTGATTTACCTTGATGTCTCCGCCGCGTGCAGCTTTACGGCACACATAACGCTGAATGACCCGGGAGATAAATCCCGCTGGAAATTGTCATATCTTCCTCAGCTTTTACTTTACGCAAATAACGATTATTATTTACTGAGTGAGGAAACCGGCAGGTGGCAAAAGGGCACCGTCGGGCTTGCAAAGGACGGAAAATCAACAGCACGCGGGCTTATAAGCATTGAAAGTGCATTTCGCGGTTGGGTTATAATACCCTACGGCAGCTTTGCAAATGACAGCGGTTATACCTTTATACCCGAAAAGGACACCGCAAAGGATATTTGTATGACCTTTTCCGCACTTAACACCTCGGGCACTGCTTCTGCCTGGATGGGCTTTAAGGCACAGGCCGAAATAGATTACACAAGCGGTGCCGCGACCTCGGTTGAGGTGGTTGAAAGGTATGCGCTTACCGTGGGAAATACAGCAAACGGCAGTGTTACACTTTCGCGCAAAACCGCAGCGGCGGGCGAGCGTGTTGTGGCCACCGTGGTGCCGAACAGCGGCTACCGTCAGGCGGCCGACGGCTTGAAGCTCAACTACACCTATGCGGGCAAGGCAAAAACCAAGCTTATTACCGAAAAGGGTGACAGTGAAACAGCGGGCGAGGGTGAGGGAAATGCCTTTTACTTTACAATGCCCGACAGTGCCGCCACGGTTACGGCAAGGCTTGTGAGCACCGATACGCTTGACCCGATTTTGCTTGAGCCCACAGCTGTGGGGGACAGTGCCTTCAGGCTGGGACTGCGGCTTTATGCCGAGAATGCAGATTCGGTAACGGCGGGCTTTTTGATTACCGATAAGCAAACCACCGAGCTTTCGCACAGCTCTGTGGCACGGGGTGTTACCGAGCTTGTTTGCTCACGCCGCTATGATGAAACCTCGCCCGAAAACGGCGGAATTAAATACCGTGATTACACGGTGGTGCTCGACGGAATAATCAATCCCGCAAAGCAGTACACCCTGCGAGGCTATGCAGCATATTACGAAAACGGTGTGAAGAAATATCGCTATACCGATCAGATAACGGTATGCTTTAACGAAACAGTAACGGAAGAAATGCCGACTCTTGCGGATTTCGGCACGCCGACAGAGATTTTGAAAAACAGTGCCGTTAAATATGAGCTTATCGACAGCCCGTTTATTTCTCTTTCAAATTCAAGTGCCGTAAAGCTTTACACGGATAACGGCTTTTCCTGCACGACCGCGCAAACCAATAATTCCACACGCTGGCTTACGGCAAATTATAATAATTTTTCGCTTGACGGTGTGACGGATATTGTTTTGTACATTAAGGGGCCTGCCGGATATGCCGAAAATCTTTACCTGAATTTTAAAAGCACCACCGGCTACGATTACAAGCTTTGGGCGCACAGGAGCTATTATATTGCCGCCTTGGGTGACAAAAAATGGACCGAAAAGAAAACGAGCGAGGCTTCGGATACAACTCATGGACTTATTGATTTGCCGGCCGGCTTTGAGGGCTTTATACGCGTTCCGCTGACCTCACTTTACGAGCCGAGCAAGGTGAACGGCAACACAGCTATTAAGGCTGTTACCTTTAGATTTTCTTACATAGGCAACAGCGCAAAT
The DNA here is from genome assembly GCA_964555975.1 of uncultured Ruminococcus sp. Lineage (GTDB taxonomy): Bacteria > Bacillota > Clostridia > Oscillospirales > Acutalibacteraceae > UBA737. The sequence goes on from CAZKUO010000060.1 coordinate 3,842, forward strand.
CCGATAACGGTAGCGCCCGTGTTCGGGGCATATGCTCGGAGCGGCCGTGATGCCGTAAGACCTACGGTTTTGGCGGAGCTTTATCCCGAAACCGCGGGAGCGGTGGCTTACACTGCGCAAAATCAGGTTTTTGCGGATTCGGGCATTTTTTACTGGCCCGTAACCGAAAATGCCGAAAGCTACCTCATAACCGCTTATGAGAAAAACGGCGGATATATTGAGCGGGCAAGCTATAGGGTTTATTCAAACAGCGGCGCGGTAACCGGGCTTGAGCCGAGCACAGACTACACCGTGCAGATAACCGCCTGTGACAGAACCGAGGCTCCCATTGCCTATTACAAGCCGTTCACCGTTAAAACGGCGGCCGCAAATCCCGCATCTGCCGTAACAAAAACCGATGTATCTTATACCGCCTCAAGCGGAAACGGCAATGCAAGCTTAGCCCTTAATGCGCTTCCCGCGGGGAGTGAGGCTTTGCTTGACGGCAACCCCAACAGGGGACTGCGCGGCTGTATGGAATTTTATCATTTCACAAGTCAGGACACAATTAAAGCTCAGCTTGACAGATATGTTGCGAATAACGTTTATACCACCGTTTCCACCCCGATATATGTTTGCTATATTTATCCGGGTGATTACAGAGGCAAAACGCTTGACAGCACCTTCTTCAGCTCCCTGCAGTTTATATTCGATTACTGCCGTGAGAAAAAAATTCAGCTTTTGCTGAGGTTTGCTTATTATGATGTAAACAACTTCAACGACCGCACCCCAACCATTGAGGAAATAACCTCGCATATTGCTCAAATTGCCGATAACGGCATACTTACACGCAACACGGATGTTTTGCACGTGCTTCAAGCGGGCTTTGTGGGTAAATTCGGAGAATGGCATTCCAACACTACAGAGGTCAATAAAAAGACTGTGCTTAAGGATTTTGTTGAAAAGCTGTTGCCCGATGGCATTTATTCACAGGTGCGTATGCAAAAATACAAGCAGGATTTACCGAGCACGGATTATGAAGCCCGATTCGGAATACACCTTGACAGCTACTTCGGAATAATGGACGGCAGTGAATTGGGCAGTGCAACCTTTTCCTACGGCAACGCCGAGTGGGACGAATGTGTTGAAGTGGCTGCGCTCACGCCTAATGATGCCGAGCTTTATTACTGGGGACAGTTTAACGATATGGGAATGTATTGCGAGGGCTACGCTGCGGCACTCGGGGCCGGTCAGCTCTGCCTTACAACCCTCAGCGGTGTAAACGGCTATAAAGATACAACGGAGTATTCGGAAAGCTGTATGGGTCAGTGGAAAAAGCTGCCCGTAACACGTGAATGGCTTGAATTTAACAATTTGCCCTATGCCGACGGCTGGTTTGCCGATTCTTCGGGCAATACTGTTTACCGAACCGTATTTGAGTATATAAGGGATCATTTGGGCTATAAAATCACCGCAACCGAGCTTAAAACCGAGGCTTCGGGTAACAGCCTTTCTGCCGAGCTTAAGCTTTGCAATAACGGCTTTTCGGCGGCCTTTAATCTTGAGGCGAGCCTTGTGCTCTTAAATTCCTCGGGCAAGGCGGTTGCAAGCACCGATGCCGTTGATGCCGCAAGTCTTACAACGGGTTCGCATACGTTGAACGCCCGGTTTACTTTGTCGGGGAGCGGTGAATACACCCTTGCACTGCTGCTTAAATCCAAATCGGGTGCCGCGGCAAGGCTGGATAATAAAATTCCGTTTAACAACGGCTATAATATACTTTACAAATTCACAAAGGGGTAAACGAAATTGAGACCGACCTGTATTTTCACAAGTGATATGCCGGATCCTACAATTCTCAAGGTGGGTAAATACTATTATTTGACCTGCTCATCCACAATGTTCTCTCCCGGACTTATAATACGTCGTTCCGAAAACCTTGTGAATTGGGAATTTGTTTGCTCGGTTACCGATGAATGGATCGGTGATATATGGGCGCCCGAGCTTGTTTCACACAAGGGGAAATACTACATTTATTTCCCCACAAACAATAACGGGCATATTCAGGTGCTTGTTACCGTGTCCGACAGGATTGACGGCGGCTGGAGCGCCCCAACACCCATAGGTGCCGAATATCTTATTGACCCCGGCTTTGTTACCGACGGGAACGAATGTCTGCTTTATTTTAACAACGGCTACTGTGCAAGGCTTACCGATGACCTTATGCACCTTGCCGAAAAGCCGCATAAGGTGTGGGAGCCGTGGCCTTTCCCCGAGACCTGGAAAACCGAGGGGATGTGTGCCGAAGCCCCTAAGCTGTTTTTTAAAAACGGATATTATTATTTGCTGGTTGCCGAGGGCGGAACTGCGGGTCCGCCAACCTCGCATATGACAGTTTGCTTCCGCTCAAAATCAATGTACGGCCCGTGGGAGTGTGCACCGAATAACCCGATAATACACACCTATTCCGAAAATGAGGAATGGTGGTCTACCGGGCACGCAACATATTTTGAGGATGACTGCGGTCGCGGATATTTTGTTTACCACGGCTATAAAAACGGCAACCGCGGCCTTGGCAGACAAATACTGCTTTGCCGTGCCGAATGGTCGGAGGACGGCTTCCCCGTGGCGGCTGACAGTGATCTTGTTGCCTTGCCGCAGGAGGATTTTTGCGATGATTTTGCCAAACGCCGTTCCGAATGGTGCTTTTACAGAGGACTTGATACCGAAAGATATACCTACGGCACCGGACTTACAGTTGCGGCCTTTGGCGAAACGGTTGCCGAAAGCAGACCGGCCGTGCTTAACACGCGCTTTACCGATTCCGTAACCGAGGCGGTAGTTACCGCGGCCGACTGCGGCTGCTCTGCGGGTCTTACGCTTTTTTACAGCGAAAAGGCAAGCGTGGCGGTGTATGTGCGTGACGGGGAGCTTTACACCTCCTATCTTAACACCGAGCACACCTGGTGCAGGGCAGAGGGCAATACGGTTTATTTCAGAATAACAAAGGCGGATAATCGCGTTACAGTTGCGGCCTCGTTTAACGGCAGCAGCTATACCGAATATCCCGAGGTGTTCGATGTTTCGGGTATAGAGCACAACAATTACAAGGGCTTTTTATCCCTGCGGGCGGGAATTGCCGTTTTCGGCAACGGCAAAGCAAGCTTTAAGAGCTTTTCGCACAGAGCTGTAAAAAAGTAATAAAGGGTGAACGTAATGGAAAAGAAAATCAGAAAATTTTTGGATGAGCACTGGGATAACTGCATTTGCAGCTTAACCGAGGATGACGGCCCGAACATAGGCCTGCCGTACCCTTATTCGGTGCCTACCGAAACCGATAAATTCCGAAATCTGTTTTATTGGGACACCTATTTTACAAATATAGGGCTTATTTTAAGCGGCAGGGCAGAGCAGGCGAAAAACAATACGGATGATATGCTGTTTTTGGTGGATAAATACGGTTATGTTCCGAATGCAAACAGTATACATATGCTTATCTGCTCACAGCCACCCGTGCTTTCCCTTGCGGTAAGGGATGTTTTCGATAACACGGGGGATAAAGAATGGCTTGCAGGTGCCTTTGAAACACTTAAAAAGGAATATTCGTTTTGGATGACAAGGCGCATTGCTCCCAACGGACTTAATTGCTACCGCGGTGAAAAATCCGAAAATCCGCGCGGCTCGGCTGAGTATTACTGCGGCAGAACCGGACTCGATATAAACACCTTGGATATTGAAAAAACCGCGGCCGATATGCGTGCCGAGGGCGAAAGCGGTTGGGATTACACTCCCCGCTTTAACGGAAGTGCCTCAAGCTTTGCCGCGGTTGAGCTTAATTCGTTGCTTTATTCCTTTGAAAAGAATATGGAATATTTTTCCTCGGTGCTTTTGGCGGGGGAGGATGAGCTTTGGTGCCGCCGTGCGGCAGACCGCGCGAAAAAAATGAGTGACTTTTTCTGGAATGATGAGAAAAAGGGCTTCTATGACCGCAATTACGTTAACGGCGAGTGGAGCAGGGTATTTTCGGCCTCATCATATTTTGCGCTTATGTGCGGTGCCGCAACCGAGGCACAGGCGGCCGAAATGGTTAAAAGGCTGCCGCTGGTTGAGCTTGCGGGTGGAATTTCCTGCTGTGAGAAAAACGAAACGGCGGGCACCTATCAGTGGGATTATCCCAACTGCTGGGCACCTGTGGTTTGGGGCGTTGTAAAGGGTCTTGAAAAATACGGCTTCTCCGCCGAGGCCGAAAGGGTGACTGCAAAGTATTGCAGGGCGGTTGAGAGCTGCTTTGCCGAAACAGGCAACCTTTGGGAAAAATACAGCGCGATTGACGGCAGCATAAACGTTTGCGATGAATACGAAATGCCGCCTATGCTCGGCTGGACCGCAGGGGTTTATCTTTTCTGCACGAAAATGCTGCACAATTAAAATTTTCAGATTTCGGGTGGCTGTCTGCCACCCGTTTTTTGTATCGGTGATGCTTTTCGGTTTATGGCGTGCTCCCGCCGAAACGGTTACAGCAAAGGGTTTGCACAAACGAAAGCCCTTTTGTAAACAAAACGGCGGGAGCAAGCTTGCACAGACCAATTAAGGCTCCCCTTGTCAGGGGGTGATTTCCCCGCGGTGCGGGGAAAATGTCGCGAAGCGACAAAAGGGGACGGCTCCGTCAGAGTGTCGAGCGAAGCGAGACTGAGGGGTAGTTTTGTTAAGAAACTTAAATTATCTCTCCCTCCGACCTCGCTGTGCTCGCCCACCCGCTGACAGCGGCGGTCCCCTCTGTCACTTCGTGACATCGGCAGATTATAATATCAAGTGCAACAGTATAAATAAAAGTAGACTTCAGATCAA
>CAZKUO010000061.1:0-8662 GCA_964555975.1 uncultured Ruminococcus sp.
ATGCCCATACAGATAGTGCTTACATCGCACTTAATATACTGCATTGTATCATATATGGCCATACCGGCTGTTACCGCACCGCCGGGGCTGTTAATGTAAAAGCTTATGTCCTTTTCGGGGTCCTGCCCCTCAAGATAGAGCATTTGAGCGATTATAACGCTTGCCGAGGCGTTGTTAACCTCATCATTGAGCATTATAATACGGTCATTTAAAAGTCTTGAAAAAATATCGTAGGAGCGCTCGCCCCTGCCTGTTTGTTCAATAACATAAGGTATCATAGTCATATCCATTTAAATTACCTCCGTTTTTTCGGCAGAACAGCTGCCGTAAATAATGAACACATAATATCGAAACAGCGCAAATCTGCGCTGTTTCAATTCCATAGCTTTGATTTGGAGACAAATCCGCACAAGCTGTTTTACAGTCCCGTCAAAAGGCTTTCAACAATCGTTATAATAATTATTGACAGCTGTAGGCACGCTTAATCGCTTATTCGGCTTTTTCTGCCTCGTTCTCGGTTTTTTTCTTTGCGGTCTTCTTGGCAGGTGCCTTTTCCTTGGCTTTTTCATCAACCTCGGTTATTACGGCACTTTCTTTAACAAGGTCAATTGCCTTGCCCACGGCAACATCCTTTGCAAGCTCCTCTGCGGGAATAGAAGCCTTAACCTTTTCAAGCTCCACACCGTAGTTTTCGGCAAGCTTGGCATATTCGGCTTCCATATCCTTTTCATCGGGAGTAATGGCTTCAAGCTCAACAATCTTTTCAAGTGCAAGTCTGTATTTAACCTGCATTTCCGCCTGAGGACGGAAAGACTTTTTAAAGTCCTCTATTGTTGAACCGGTGTACTTAAGATAGGTTTCGAGGTTGAGCCCCTGCGACTGCAATCTGTAAGCAAAATCCTCAACACACTGCTCAAGACGGTTTTCGAACATAGCCTCGGGTATTTCACCCTTAATGCTGTCAACAATCTGCTGAACAAGCGCATTCTCAACCGCTTCGTCGGCAGCCTTTTGCTTGCGCTCAAGTGCCTTTTTCTTAATGTCGGCCTTAAGCTCCTTTAAGGTGTCAAATTCGCTTACGTCCTTTGCAAACTCATCGTCAACAGTCGGCAGCTCCTTAACCTTGATTTCGTGAAGCTTAACCTTGAAAACAGCGGGCTTACCTGCAAGCTCCTTTGCGCCGTAATCCTCGGGGAAGGTAACGTTTACGTCAAATTCCTCACCGATGCTCCTGCCTATTATCTGATCCTCAAAGCCGGGAATAAATTGCCCCGAGCCGAGAACCAGGGAATGACCCTCGGCTTTACCGCCGTCAAAGGCCACACCGTCAACAAAACCCTCAAAATCAATTATAACGGTATCATCCTTTGCAGCCGCGCGATCCTCAACCGCAATCATACGGGAATTGCGCTCTGCCATTGCGTTAACCTCGGCATTAACCTCGGCTGCCTCAACACGTGCAACCGCTTTTTCTGCCTTAAGGCCCTTGTACTCTCCGATTTCGATTTCGGGATAGGTGGTAACGGACACCTTAAAGCAGGCACCGTCCTCCTTTGAAATGGAAACCATTTCAAAATCCATTTTATCGTTTATAACCTTAAGTCCCGATTCGGTTATGGCTTCCTCAACAAGATCATTGTAGAGGAGGTTAAGTGCATCCTCAAAGAAAATCTCGGCGCCGTAATATGTTTCGATTATATGAAGCGGTGCCTTGCCCCTTCTGAAGCCGGGAACATTTATTTTTTTGCAATTCCTTTTGTAGGCTTCACGAATGGCTTCACGGAATTTTTCACCGTCAACGGTGATTTCCAGCTGATGCCTGTTGGTACCAATCTTTTTTGTTTCTTTTAAGCTCATTTTTATGACCATTCCTTTCTGCTGCGGCGGCAAAACGGCGGTTGCTGCCTACAGAACCATCCATTTTACGTAATTGAAGATATTATAGCATAACTTAATAATATTTTCCATATTTTTTTTTAATATTTCGTAAATTCGGCAAATTCTATATATTAAGCAATAAAATTCGGCGTAAAATCAACGCAATCACACGACAGAAGCCTGAATTTTATGCCGCCGTATTCGGTTTTTGTTTTGCCTATGCCCGCTCCGTGAATGTGACCGTGGAAGACCTCTTTTACCCCGTGGCGCAAAAGCACCTCAAAAATTTCAGAGCAAACCTCATCTCCCCACACACACGGGTAATGTAGAAAGGTTAAAACCGGAAAACCGGTTTTTTCCGCCGCCGAAAGTGACATTTCAAGTCTTCCGGCCTCGCGCATAAGCACCTTTTTATCCGCCTTATCATCAAAAAACCAGCCGCGTGTTCCCGCGATTGCAAAGCCCTCACACACGATTGTACCGTTAAAAATGAAATCAACCGAATTGAAATTATTTTCGTTTAAAAATTCTTTAAGCTTTTTCGATGTGCTCCACCACAAATCGTGGTTGCCCTTAAGGAGAATTTTTTTACCGGGCAGTGCATTTAAAAATTCAAAATCATTTTTTGTATCCTCAAGCTTAAGCGCCCAGGAAAAATCCCCCGGCAGCACCACAGTGTCACCGTCACTCACAAGTCTTTGCCAATTTGCCCTCAGGCGCTCGGTATGATTTTCCCAGCCTTTAAAAATATTCATCGGCTTATCGGCCCCAAAGGATAAATGCAAATCCGAAATTGCGAAAATACTCAATTCACTCACCTGCCGAAAATAAAATCGTGAAAACGGGATATAATAGTTACGACCCGAAAACACGGGTCGGAAAGGATTTGAACAATTATGTCAGACTGTAATTGCGAAACCAAGCTTTGCGTATCCTGCGATGTGAAAAACTGCGTTCACCACACGGCAGACAATATGTGCTCTGCCGGCAGAATTAAGGTTGGCAACTGTAATGCCTCCACCTGCAGCGATACCTGCTGTGACACCTTTAAGGCAAGGTAGCCTTTCAGCACTGCCTCCGCTGTAACGGTCAGCCCGTTACAGCGGAAAAACGGTCGGGTACTTATCGGTCAATTCCGAGGGCCGAATAAACAGCTTCAAGCATTTCTTCCTTATCACATATTTCCTTAAAGCGCACCTCGGCATTTTCAAGTGCACTTATAGGCTGCGGAATATCCGTTGCCGTGATTTCTGACAGCAGACGTACATTATCAAATTCACTGCCGCTTTTTTTATCGGTAACGGCGGAAAGCACACTGTCGGCAAATTTATAGGGAGATGCGGTTGAAGCGATAACTGCGGGTCTTTCATCGTTTGTTTTCGCTCTGTAAGACTTGTAAACACCGAGTGCCACAGCCGTGTGGGTATCGCAAAGATAGCCGTATTCCTCAAATGTTTTTCCGATTGTCGCTATTGTTTGCTCGTCATTAAGGCAGTCTGCCCAAAACAGCTCCCCGAGCTTTTGCTTTATGTCATCGGAAACGCTGAATTTTCCGTCCCTTGCAAGCCGAAGCTGCATATCCGCAACAGCCTTATCGTCACAGCCTGTCAGCTCAAACAGCATTCTTTCCAAATTGCTTGAAATAAGAATATCCATTGAGGGTGAAACGGTTGTGAAAAATTCACGGTTGCGATCATAAATTCCGGTGTTTATGAAATCGGTTAAAACATTGTTTGAATTTGAAGCGCAAATCAGGCGGTTTATCGGCACACCCGCTTTTTTGGCATAATAGGCCGCCAATATATTTCCGAAGTTGCCTGTGGGTACCACCACGTTAAAGCCGTTTTTCAAATCCTCCCCACCGGACAGCAAATCACAGTAGGCAGATACATAATACACAATCTGCGGTGCAAGCCTGCCCCAGTTTATTGAATTTGCGGAGGAAAACTGCATATTGTTTTTCTCTAAGCTTGCTTTAACCGCACTGTCGGTAAATATTTTTTTAACGCCCGATTGCGCATCGTCAAAATTACCGCGAATGGCACAAACGTGCACATTTTCGCCCTTTTGCGAGGCCATTTGAAGCTTCTGCATGGGGCTCACACCCTCACTCGGGTAAAACACTATTATTTCCGTATTCGGAACATCGCAAAAGCCCTCAAGTGCAGCCTTTCCCGTGTCTCCCGAGGTTGCAACCAAAATAACCGTCTTTTTCCCGTCGGAGGTTTTCTTTGCGGCGGTTGTGAGCAAATAAGGCAAAAGCTGTAAGGCCAAATCCTTAAAAGCGCAGGTCGGGCCGTGCCAAAGCTCCAATATGTTCATATTTTTCCCCACAAGCGAAATCGGCGCGGGGTTGCCGTTCTCAAAGCTTTCTGCATAGGCACCGTTTACGCAATAATCTATTTCCTCATCCGTAAAATCGTTCAGAAAACACTTTAAAACATATTTTGCCCTGCCGATATAATCAAGCCCGCAAAGGGTTTTAAAATCGTCATCGGTAAAGCAGGGAAAGGTATCCGGCACAAACAGTCCGCCGTCCTCCGATATTCCGCGGGCTATTGCCCCTGCTGCGGTAGTCTTAACCGATTTGTCTCTGGTACTGACGTAATTCATATTTAACACTCCGATTTTTCGGTGTAAAAGCTCACCGACTTTAGTTTATATCTTTAATTTTATTATAAATACTTCTCTTTGTCAAAGGTTTCAAAGTAATTTTTTGCATTTTTATAAAATATTTTATCAAGCAGGTCGGCGGAAATGCCCTTTTCGCTTAAAAAGCGGTATAAATCAGGCACCCTTGAAATATCCGAAAGCTCATCCGCCATTACGGCGCCGTCAAAATCCGAGCCGATTGCAATGCTGTTTTCAAGCTCAAGCTCCGCCATATGAACTATATTTCGGTAAATACCTTCAAAATTCGGTTTGCCGGTAAATTCGGGGTAAAAGCAAATTCCCACAATGCCGCCCTTTTCCGCAAGGGCTTTAAGCTGACTGTCGGTAAGGTTTCGCGGCACATCGCACACCGCACGGCAATTTGAATGGGTTGCAATCGGGTAGCTTGCCGCTTCAAGCGCCGGGTAAAAGCTTTTTTCATTCAAATGGGAAAGGTCGCAGCAAATGCCGAGGCGATTAAGCTCGGATATCACCTCTCGACCAAAGGGCGTAAGCCCGCCGTCGCTCAGTGCTCCGCCCGCTATTGCGTTTTCACCGTTCCAGGTAAGGGTTAAAAGCTCAACACCGTCCTGCTTCAGTTTTTCAAGCAAGCTTAAATCATTGCCTATTACGGCACCGTTTTCAACCGCAAGGCTCACATTAAGATTATTCGGCTTGCCCGCAAGCTTTTTCTTTATATCGGACATCACCGACCTGTAAAGCACATAAGGCGACTTGCAGTCATCCGGTATCCAAATCGCCATGGTTTGGCACCATTTGCCGAATATTGCTCCCTTTTCGGCGGAAACCGAAAGCCGATTTTCCGAAAAAAGCTGTTTTTTAAAATAACATTCATACGGCGTATCACAGTGCAAATCGAAGAAATCCAATACACACCCATCTCCAAAGCCGCTTTGCTAAAAAGCGTTTTTAATGTAATTCAGCCTGTAAGCGGTCTTTTTATCCTCACCCTCACTCACGGTAACCTCGGCCACATCAAACCTCGGTTGAAGGTGACTGCCGTGCTTTTGCATAAAGCTTTCGGCGGTAAGTAAAATCCGTCTCCGCTTGCGTTCATCAATCGCCTCTGCCGGTGAAAACAGGCTGTCCTCCGACCTTGTTTTAACCTCGGTAAAAATTATATATTCCGATTTTTCGGCAATTATGTCGATTTCACCGAAGCGGCAGTGATAATTACGCTTTACTATTTTGCAGCCGTTTTTGCGCATAAAGGCCGCTACCATGGCTTCCCCGCGGCTTCCCGTTTCGCCTATGTTCATAATATTTTCTTCAAAAACGAAAGGCGGTGAATTTCACACGGGCCGTAGGCCTTTATAAGCTCGGTGTGCTCACGTGTGCCGTAGCCCTTGTGCTTTTTAAAGCCGTAAAGCGGGTATTTTTCGTCATATTCAAGCATAAGCCTGTCACGCGTTACCTTTGCCAGCACCGAGGCCGCCGCAACCGACATTGATTTGGAATCGCCCTTAACAACCGTCTCACAGGGAATTGCAAGCCCGCGCGGTGCGCGATTGCCGTCAATCAATGCAAAATCCGGCTTAACCGAAAGCCCCGAGATTGCGCGGTTCATTGCAAGAAATGTAGCTTCAAGTATATTAACGCTTTCTATTTCCTCAAGTGTGCCGTACGCCACGCTGTAGGCCACGGCATTTTCCGTTATCAGGTCATAAAGCCGCTCACGCTTTTTTTCGGTCAGCTTTTTTGAATCGTCAAGTCCCTCAAGCACAAGTCCTGCGGGAAGTATCACCGCGGCCGCACACACAGGCCCCGCAAGAGGTCCTCGCCCTGCCTCATCAACACCGCAAATGCAAGTGTATCCACGCTCAAGCGCCGCAGCTTCATATGCATAATCGGGCATTTGCTACACCCTTTCCAATGTGATTCTGCCTATTTTTCCGTTTCTGTATTCCTCAAGCAGCATATTTGCAGCTCTTTCGGTATCTGTCTCGCCGCCGCGAATTACCATACCCCGCTTTTTACCTATACGGCAAAGCAGCTCATAGCTGTCATCACTCAATTCAACTCCGTAGCGCTCGGTAAGCATTACGGGGTATTCCGCCGAAAGAATTGACAAAAGCCGCATTGCAAGCCATTCGGTATCGAGTATTCTGTCGGTAACGGCACCTGTAAGTGCCAAATGCTCCCCTACGGTTTTGTCCTCAAACTTAGGCCACAAAACACCGGGTGTATCAAGCAGCTCAAGCTGCCTGTCCACCCTGAACCACTGATTACCCCTTGTAACACCGGGGCGGTTCTCGGCCTTTGCTCGGTTATTACCGGCAATTCGGTTAATAAAGGAGGATTTCCCCACATTCGGTATTCCGACCACCATAACGCGCAGCGGCTTTCCGCCCATTCCCTTTTCTTCATAGGCCTTAAGCTTATCCGCAAGGGCGGACTTGACCGTATCTTTAAAGGCGGAAATACCCTTGCCTGTTTTACAGTCTATTCCGATTGCGGGTATGCCCTTTGCGGAATAATGCGCCGTAAAGGCCGCAGTGGCGCGCGGGTCTGCCATATCGCATTTGTTAAGCAGCACAATTCGCGGCTTATCCCCAATAATCGAGCCGAGCTCGGGATTGCGTGAGCTTACGGGTACCCTTGCATCCGTAATTTCTGCCACTGCATCTATAAGCGGCAAAAGCTCCTTGATTTTTCGGCGGGTTTTGGCCATATGCCCCGGAAACCACTGTATTTCCCTGCCGCTCATTTATTATCCAACCTCCCGAAGCTTGAGAATGGAAAAATGCGCAAAACCGCGTGTCCCAAAACGTATCTTGTATCGACAAGTCCGCCATCACCTATTTCGGAATCGCGGCTGTCCTTTGAATCGTTTCGGTTATCCCCCAAAACAAAAATATACCCCTCGGGAACATAAATCGGAAATTCCACGTCAAACTTGCGTGTTGTGGGCTCCTTTGCGTAGGGCTCATCAAGTGCGGTGCCGTCAACATAAACCACACCACGCTCAAAATCTATGTTCACCGTTTGACCGCCTGTGGCAATAACACGCTTTATTATCGGCACCTGACCGTTTTCAACCGCCTCTACCGAATTTTCCGCATTGCGTGATATTACCACTATGTCACCCCGCTTCGGAGTGTAGGCAAAATTCGTGATTATAATTTTATCCCCGTTAAAAAGGGTGTTTTGCATTGAGCTGCCGCTTATTGTGGCAACACGGAAAACAAGACTGAAAATTATAACAACCGTAATAACGGCGGTTGCAAGGACCTCAAGCCACTCAAAAAGCTCCTGCGCCGCAGTGGGCTTTTCGGGCTCAGGGGTATCCGGCAGTGTATTTGCATATTCCGTATCCACAAAAAAGCCGCTCTCACCGTTATCGGTGCCGTTCATGTTAAAATCGTTCATACCGTCCGATTGTTACCCTCCCTTGCAGAGTGCGGCAGCCGAAAGCTTGCCACACTAAAGAAAAAGGGGGACAGCACAAAATCCGTCCCCCTGCCTTAAATTTCAAAATCAGCCTATAAGCTCTTTAACCTTAGCCGCTTTACCCACTCTGTCACGCAGATAATAAAGCTTTGCCCTGCGAACCTTACCCTTGCGCACAAGCTCTACCTTGGCAACATTGGGTGAATGCACCGGGAACACACGCTCAACACCTACACCGTAGGAAACACGGCGAACGGTAAAGGTTTCGGAAATACCGCTGTTGTTTTTGGCGATAACGGTACCCTCAAATACCTGTATTCTTTCCTTCTCGCCCTCTTTAATTCTTACGTGTACCTTAACGGTGCTGCCTATAAGAATTTCGGGAGCATCTGCCTTGAGCATATCCGCTGTAAGCTCCTTGATTACGTCCATTTTTTCTTCCTCCTTAAATAATACCAGACGTTCATTCCCTTAATAAAGACAGAGGACCGTCCGCTTCAATGTCGCTTTCGGCACTGAACCCACCCCGTAAGGACCGGGTGAATTAAATGCACATATCGAAAAAAGCACGGAAAATAACCGTCTTTCCCCGACAGCCTTAACATTCTAACACAAAGCTTTTAAAAAATCAAGCTTTTTATTTTCATTCCCATATTTTATGCGATTTAGTTAATTCCCAAAGTAAGTTCCACAGTGGAAAATGCAATGGACTTTAGTCTGG
>CAZKUO010000062.1:0-8527 GCA_964555975.1 uncultured Ruminococcus sp.
GCACCGCATTGCCGAACGACCCCGTTCCGCCGGTTATCATTAAGGTTTTGTTTTTGAATAGTGACATTTCAATTTCCTCCTGATTTTAAATTGTCGTGTTTTGCAAAAAAGCTCTTTAAGGCTATCGGTTGAGCAAAGCAATAGATACCCATACAAATTATATTTGCCACTACCACTCCGTTCCATGAGCCGATAATTTTTACAAGTAGATATGCTATGGGAATTTTAAGCACCGCGCCTATTCCGAAGCAAAGTGCCTGTGTTTTAAGCTCGCCCATTCCGTTTGCAATGCTCGAAAGCACGCTGTTGATTATCATAGCACAGCCAAGCAGAGCAAACATAAAGCCGGTGGCGTAATTTATGTTTGGCATTCCGCTTTCACCTAACCAAATTCGCATAAGCGGCGACATTATTACCACAATTAACAATTCACCGAAGCAAAACAAAGCTGCCAGAGCCATAAATTTTTTGTAGGTGCCTTTTATCCACGGGTAATTGCCTTCAGCCATTGCTTTTGTTATTACCGACCATATCGGAGTAAGGGCAAGAGCAAATACTGTGCTGCCAAGTGAAAACAGCTTGTAATAGGCCTGATATTCCACATTGTAGGTATTGCCCGAGGTTGCGGCTATTAAAAATTCGTTTGTGCTCATAATAACCATATAGGCGATTTGAACAAAGAAAAACATTCCCCCTAATGATAAAACCTTTTTCACGTAAAGGCGAGAGATATACCTGATGCGCGGAAAGGCGTACCTTAACCGGCCAAAGAAAACTATTCCCGAGGCAACAAGCAAAGGCAAAGCAACCGCCACTGCGTGAACAACAGCCATAACAATAATATTTTCATTGTTATCCCCCGAGGGATAAAGCATGGCAAACAAAAGAATGATTATGTTGGTGCAAAGCACCAGAAAATTATTAACAGAAGATTTTTGCAACGCATAAAGCACGGAATTTATCAGCTTAAGCCAGAATTGCAGCATAACGCCTATAAACACAATGACCGCTGCAATATAAAGCGCTTGCGGTGTGACCTCGGATGAGCTTATATTGAACACCGCATTTAAATTGACCGTGCGTATTGCAAACGGAAAAACAACCGAAAGCAACGAAACAATTGCCCCTATGGAAAAATAGGCAGAGGAAATATATTTTTTAACCTCATCGCGGTTGCCGGTTGAAAGCGAGGCCGAAAGATAATTTCTAAGCCCGTTGCCTATGCCGAGATCAAAATTGAGAATCCAATTAAGCAGGGATAAAATTGTGTACCAAAGCCCCAGAACCTCATCATTATTGAAAAAGCTTATATATGCCGGCAGTGTGTAAAGCGCAACAAAAAGCGCACCGCCCTTGACCAAAAAGGCCCCCAAAACATTTTTGTATACTATTTTATCGTTATCGCCGGCATTTTTGAGCCTTGAAAGGATTTTTCTAATCATTCACTCAAGGCCCTTTCAAGATATTTTTCAGACTGCTCCGCCAATTCGCTGTAATCCGAAAGTACGGAATAATCTATTTTTCTTTCAAGCGCAGCTTCAAGCTCGGTTTTTTCGGTGATTATTCTGTCGGAGAGGCCGCGTATGCGCAGTATATCCACTATGCGCTCATTGGTGTGTTCATCGGGCAATATGGTGAAAAACTGCTTTTTGAATATCATTGAAAATGAAGTTGCATGAAAGGAGGAGGAAAGAACAATTTCCGCATTTTTAATGTAGCTTAAAATTTCATCGGGTCCCAAATCCTTTAAGAATTCATCGCAGGTGCATTTTTTGGAAAAGCCCGAGCATAAAATCACCTTAAGCCCGTATTTTTCGGAAAGAAGCTTTATGGTTTTTTCAAGCAAAGGTGACGGTGTCACAAGATACACAAGCATATATTTCGGTTGCTTTACGGGCTTTAAAAATTTTTCGTATTCATCGGCCGAAAGCAGATAAACCGGGTCAACACATTGCATTGCCGCTATGCCTTTTTCAGACAGCATTGCAACCGAGCTTGCCTCTCTTACCGAAACGGCCGAAAAAGCCTTAAGCTTTTCTGCAAGCTCTGTGAGCTCCTCATCGGAAAAATCGGTTTGCCCCATACTTGTGGCATATGATATTTTTTTGCCCTCAGTAAAGGTCAGCTTGTAAGCATCGTCCTTTCCGCAAGCATGGTAAACATTCCAGAGCTGGTCACCGCCGGCAATGTAAGCATCGGCACCGAAGCTGTGATTTTTAAGCTGCTCGTGGCTTGTGAAGCTTTTGGCGGTTAACGGAATATTTTTTTCAATAAAGGCTTCAAATTTTCTTTTTCTTCTGCAAAAGCTTTTTAAATTAAGCATTTTTCCCGCAAATGCACGCAAGCTCCGCGTTTTGAAATACGGCGGTCTGTAATCAATCAGCTCGGTATCGGAAAAGCCCCTGCTTTTTAAATAAGCGCACAGTGCATAAGCCTGAAAAACAGAACCGAAGTTTGGAATGGAATGTATTGTTATAATTCTGATTTTCATTTTGTTCCTCGTTTTAAAATTTTTTTAACTTGCCTTTTCAGACCTTTGGGAATGTGCTTTTTAATAAAGGGGATTACCCTGCTGTAACGACATTTCTCTGCGGCAACCGCAGTATAGCCGCGCTCATTTATAGCGGCGTAAAGCTCAGCGCGGCTTTGCGGCCTCTCACACGGTGCCGAAAGATTGCCGTTGCCTGCCACTGCCGCTTCAAGCTCGGTTTCAAAAAGCTGCACCTCGGCGGCGGATTTTTCTATGAGCCGACTGCCCTTTTCCGTGTTAACAAGCACTGCGGAGACACCGCCGTCTGTATTCAGCTCGGTCAGAATATCGGCAATGTTCCAGTAATCGCCTATTGTTATATCCCCCACGCGGCTTGTGCTTGAATAGCCGCAGGTGTAGCAGCATGGGCGACTTACCGCATTGAGCAAATAATAATAATAATAACTGTTGTTATAAGGCGAAATGGTTTTTGTTTTGCTTTTGCCGTTCTTTAAATATGTTATGCTCCCCTGTGAGCACCAGCCGTTCCGCTTTTTATCACGGAATTTAAGGTCAGTGATTTTTTTGCCGCTGCTTTCCTCCGCAGCAACAAAATCTGCCAACAAGCGGGGGCTTGGCACACCGTGGCAAATAAGGTCAAGTGTGTAAAGCTCGGGGTATTCCCGACCGAGATATTTTTTCAGCCCGTGAACTTGGCAGGGCGTTCCCGAAAAAAGCACCTCGTTGCCTGCTTCAAGCTTTTCTTGAATTTCAGCGTAAACACCGCAAAGGTCGCTTTGCACGTATTTTGAGCCCTGCATTTTTTTAACCGTCTCAACATCCGAGGATAATATATGTACAGCCCGCAAATTCTCATCAAAAATGCATCCGCAAACAAAACCGCCGTCCCGCAGCACGGCATTTGCAAACGCGATAAAAGCTCCGCCGGAGGAGCTGCTTAAAAGCTCGGCGGAATTTCGGTTTATAAAGGCATAGGTTTTTAAAGGCTTTTCTCCCTGAAGCTCGCCGTCATACGGACATACCTGCCTGCAACGGCCGCACTCAATACAAAGCTCCTTATTAATTTGCGGATAAGCAAAGCCCTCATCATCGGGCAAAAGCTTTATTGCCCCAACCGGGCATATTTCCGCACAACCGCCGCAGCCACAGCATTTTTCCGGACATTGGCTTGTTAAATATTCGGTCACAGCTTCACTTCGCCTCCTGCCACACACCGCACAAATTCCTCGGGTGTGTTCAAAATAAATTTTTTCTTCAGCTCATCAAAATCCGTCTGTGTTCCGACGGATTTTTCAATAAAGCTCTTTACTTTTTGCGTGTTTTTTTCGGGCCCGTCATTTCCGTTAAGCAGAAGTGCACACGGGTAATTTCGTAAATACCGTGCCGAGGGCTCGTCCGGTATATCATAGGTGCTGATTATCGGCTTTCCGTAGGACATATATTCAAATATTTTGCTCGGTACCATTGTTGACACAAGATTGCCTATGTTAAGCAATATATCCGCTTCGCGAAATTTTTCCGTCAACCGCTCATGCGGCATAAACGGTGTAAATTCAAGCCTTTCCCCGTAGGCCTTTTTCAACACCGCGAATTTTTGCGGACAATCTATATTGCCTACAAATTCGCAATACAAATTTTCATCCTCAAGCCCTGCCAAAGCGGAAATAAGCGTATCGGGATTTCTGACCGAGGCCGAAATGCTTCCGACAAACAAAAGCCTTGTTTTGCCACGCTCTTTGCTTACATTCACAGCTTCTTCGCACGGTTTTTTAAGCATTGGTATATCAAGAAAACAAAATTTATCGGCAAATTCGGGGTTGTATTTTCTTTGCTTTTCCTCGCTTGATTTCATTAGTATAATTTTATCCGCAAGCGGAAAAATCTCTTTTTCAAGTGCAAGCCCGCGTGCCATGGTTTTTTCGGCGCCGAAATATTTAGGGCCGTAACCGAAAGCAAGCGAATCCAAAAAATAGGGGTAAAAGGCAATATGCGGATATTTTTTCTTAACCGCGGCACCCGCAAGCAGGGCTTCAATCGGGGTGTAAACCGCAATTACCGCATCAAAGCTTTCTTTTTCGCAAATTGCAAGAGCGGCTTTTTTAAAGCGCCGCACCGTCCCGCGGGAAATAATCGGCCAAGAAGATGTATTTATAAGCAGCTGCAGCTTATTAAGAAAAAATGCAGCTGCCGAGGCAAGCTTACCGATTGCCTTGCTCTGTGCGGCTTCGCCAAAAGCCTTAAGCCTTAAATAAAGCCTTTGCTTTACACGGTATATTTCCGTTCCGTCTGCCTCACGGGTGTATTCGGGCGTTTCGCACTGTAAATTGGAGATTACGGTTACGCTGTGTCCTTCGGCCGATAACCGATTGATTATGTTTTCCGAGCACAGTCCGTTAGCCGAGGCTTTCGGTTTGTATGCACCCAGTATGTAAAGAATTTTCATTTCCAAGCTTCAGCTCCGTTGAAACAATATATTTTTTAGCGGTTAAAACCATCAGCGAAAAATACCAATAAACCATATAATTGTAAAACAGACTTGTTGCGAAAAACATTACGAAAAAAATCAAGCAAATCATTTTAGAGCATTTGCTGTCTGCCGAAATGAAAAAGTTGAAAAACATTGAAAATACGAGAAGCAAACCTATAATTCCGCATCCGTACCATACATAGGCCGCACCTGCCATATATTCGCCGTTTGCGGTTGAACCGTAGCCGTGACCGAATAGCCAATGCAACCCGTTTAATGAAAAGCAATACTCGTATGAAGAAAATCTCGCATCCTGCGCATTTTGATTCGAAAATCTCTCAACTGCCATTTGCACCGCTTCTATTTTATCATACGATATTTTTGCGCATATCACTGCCAAAGCCGCGAAGAAAATTGTTTTAATCGGATTTTTCATACAAAAGAGGAAATATGCACCGTATACCACAATCAAATACAGCAAACCCTGTGCCGCAGCGGTCAATAAAATTCCGATTGTAAAAATAACGGAAAGTACCGTTTTACGTGACTTGACCTTTTCATCGGTAAAAAGCAGTACTGTCAACGCAGCTGTCACATATTGACAAAAATGCGCGGGTTCAAGAAAAAACGAGGATGGTCGGAATTTATAATCATAAATCGTATCGTAATCCAGCTTTGTATATTCATCCAAATACTGCGGCAAGCCCGGAATTTGACCCAAAAAGATCTTTCCCAACACATAATACGCGAAATATTGAAACACTATAAAAGCCGTGGCCAAGGCCGAAACAACATACAAGGTGCGCTTGAAGATTTGAAAATCAAAATATTTTCTTCCCGTGGTGAAAACACTCAGCATATAAAAAACAAGTTTTAGAGCCCTGAAAATTAAGGAGAAAACCTCACCTGTACCGGCGGCTGCTTTTGAAAGAATTATATTTAACAGCAAAAATATCAGTGCATAGCAAAGGAATATAAAGGTTGATACAAGCCTGTTGTCAACAACGATGGGTTCAGCCAAAGAAAACACTAAAAAAGCAATTAAAATAACATCACCAACGGTGAATTTGGAAAATCCCTTATATATGCAAAGTATGGGATAAAGTGCAAAAAACACAGAAAAAAATTTATTTGCCGTCGGAATTTTGATTTTTGAAATATTGTCGGATGCCATTCTTGAATAATCACTCCATTTTCATTGCCGTTTTCAAAATGTTTTTTCCGTTTTTGTATTCACACAAAACCTTTTCAAATTCTTTATCACAGCTATTGTGAAAAGCTGATGTATCAATGGCATTATAATAATCATAAAGCTTGTCGGCAAAATCGTCCTCAAACGGGTCACATTCAAGTCCGATACCGTTTTCGGTACACTTTTCCCCCATAAATGAGCCCCTCATACAAAGCTGAGGTATGTAAAAAATAATACCGTCATAATACTTATTTCCCATCGCGAGCATGGTATTTGAATCCCTGTAAAGGTTGTGTATCAAATCCGTGCGACGAACAAATTCATAGCGTTCCTCGGGCTTGTATTCTCCGTGAAAAAAGATATTTTCGGCCTTTAGCTCAGTCAGATATTTCTTTAAATCAAGGGCAACCTGCTGTTCTCTGCCGTAATAGTGCAGCTCAAAACGGCTGTCATTTGCAAGCTTTTTAATAATCTCCCTGTTAATTTCCGTATGGCGAATAAAGCCCCAAAAGGCTATACGTATTTTATCGGACGGGACACCGTGTTCGCTCCTTTCATTGCGGTGAAGCAGGGAATCCGAAAGCAGATTGTGTGAGGTGTATATTTTTTCATTTTCTTTCTCAGGCAAAAATTTCCTGAACGCATCACTGCTGACAAAGGTTGCGTATGACTTTTCAACAAGACCGCCCACAATTTTTTTAAACGGAGCAAAGCCCTCATAGGTGGAATCCCTGTAATCGAAAATATATTTACCGGAATATTGCTTTTCCAATTTATCGGCAACCAAAACACCCGGGAGCGAATGAAGAAAAATCACAAAATCAAAGCCACCGTTTTTCAGCAGCTTGAGCGCAAATTTCCTGTATTTCAAAAAGCTGCCGATTTTTGAAAGCTTTGAAACATCATCCTCCTGAAAGAGGGAAAATTCGTGCAGTGTAATATTCTTTAGGGCAGAGGTATCCTCGGGCTTTAAATCGCGGTTCCAATAAAGTAAATGGACTTCATTTTCAACCGTATTTATGCTTTCAAGATAAAAATTCATATACGGCATATATTTGATTTTTGTAAAGCCCATAATGAGTAGTTTCATATTTTTTTATTTCTCCCGAGATTTTTAAGTATTTCTTCTAATTTTGCAGTGCTTTTAGTACTTGAATAATTTTCTTTACCGAAAGCATAAGCGTTTTCAGCCATTATTTTACGTTTTTCGGGTGAATTGTAAAGCTCCGTAACGGCATTGGCCAAACCGTCATAATCGGAAATATCAACTGCAACACCCATATTATTTTCCTTATACATTTGAGCATAGCGTGTATTTATTTCCACCGAATTTACTATTACGCGCTTGCAGGCCATAAGTATAGGAGCTTTGCTCGGTACACCGTTGCCGATAACGCCATTTTTCAACGGTATAATGCAGATATCGCAAGCGCTGTAAACATCCGGCACAAGCTCTACAGGCTGTAGCGGATAAAAGTCTATATTATCAAGCATAAGCCTTTCGGCTTCTTCCGTAAATTCCTTTTTCACATTACCGTCACCGACTATTTGAATGTGAATATTATCATTGCCATTAAGCCGTTTTGCAAGTTCAATTACGGTTTTGTAATTAAATACATAGCCTATGGTGCCGGCAAACTGGACATAGAATTTATCCCGAGGAATATTATATTTTTTAATAAATCTGTTTTCTTCCTGCGGTATTTCGCGTGCGGTTTTAACATCGTACCAGGCAGGTACAACAAAGACCTTTTCGGGTTTTGCGCCTTCTTCAACAACCTTGTCCTTCATATCATCCGACAAAACCGTAATTGCGTTTGCTATTTTATAGCACGGCTTTTGCAAAATTCTGAGTGCATTATATACGAAACGACTACCTATAACACCAATATCATATGCGTGACCGGGAAATACATCGTAAATCGAATAAACAATCGGCAGACGTTTAAACAGCTTAAGCAAAAGCATAGGAAAAATTATAGTGGGATTGGACTGTAGATATATAACATCTGCATCCTTTATTCTTTTCCAATACTTCATTGCGGAAAAAGCATATTTCACATCGTTGAGATAGCGTTTTATAAAATTGCTTTTATCAACTACAGTGCGTTCAACGGTATCGCATACAAAGCCTTTCTTATTTTCAAGGGAACGTGGTATATCCGGATTGATTTTTTTGCGGCGGCTTTGAATTAAATGCACTTGCATTCCGCTTTCAAGAAAGCTGTTTATCATTACCTCGGCCATTTGATTGTTGGGGTTCGGTGTATCAAACCCTTCGGCGGTTATGTATAGTACCTTCAACTGTGCATTTTCTCCTTTTCTTTCTCAAGCTCACCTGTGCCGCCCTCAACCACACCGTCGGATTTCAAAACAG
>CAZKUO010000063.1:0-7940 GCA_964555975.1 uncultured Ruminococcus sp.
CCAAAGCGGCAGTATTGCCTGGTAGGTACTGTTTCTGCCCTCAACCGCAGAGCCTCCTGCACTGTCTCCCTCAACTATGAAAATTTCGGTCTTTGTGGGGTCGGTTGAAATGCAGTCGGTCAGCTTTTCGGGCATTCTTGCCTTTCCGCCTATGCCCGATTTGTTTCTTTGCAGCTCACGTGCCTTTTGTGCCGCCTCACGTGCATTTGATGAGGCAATTGATTTATCAAGAATTATCTTTGCCTCGGTCGGGTGGTCTTCAAGATAATTCATCATCTTTTCGGCAACAATGTTGTTTACAAGTGTGCCTATTGCCGTGTTGCCGAGCTTTGCCTTGGTTTGCGATTCAAACTGCGCATCGGTTAATTTTACGCTTACCACCGCAACCAAGCCCTCGGTAATATCCTCACCCTTAAGGTTTGCATCGTTATCCTTTAAAAACTTAAAGGTTCGGGCATATTTGTTTATAACCCTTGCAAGGCTCGTTTTAAAGGCACTTTCGTGTGTGCAGCCGTCCACCGTGTGAATTGTGTTTGCAAAGGACATAATTTTGGTGTCATACCCGGTGCTCCAAAGCAGGGCAATCTCGGCAACCGAATCACCCGCGCTGCCGTTAAGATAAATTACATTTTCGTTTAATTTGTCCTTCTTGGATTTTTCAAGCAGAAATTCAACATAGGATTTAATTCCGCCCTCAAAATACAAGTCCTCCTCGCGACCCTCAATATCGGCGTCACTTCTCAAATCCTTTAAAACAATGCGAATGCCCGCATTTAAAAAGGCCTGCTCACGAAGGCGCAAAAGCAGAGTATCAAAATCGTAGCGCGTGGTATCGGTAAAAATGGTGGGGTCGGGCTTAAAGGTTACCTTTGTTCCCGTTTTATCGGTGTCCCCTATAACGGTAAGGTCGGTTTTAATGTTACCGCACTCATAGCGCTGCAAATAAATGTGCTCTCCGTCGGAAATTTCAACCTCAAGCCAGCTTGAAAGTGCATTAACAACCGATGCACCCACTCCGTGCAGACCGCCCGAAACCTTGTAGCCGCTGCCACCGAATTTTCCGCCCGCGTGAAGAATTGTGAAGACAACGCTTACCGTGGGTATTCCCTTTTGCGGGTGAATGCCAACGGGTATTCCGCGGCCGTTATCGGTTACCCTTACAATGCCGTCATCCAAAATTTCCACCAAAATTTTATTGCAAAAGCCCGCAAGCGCCTCATCTATGGAATTATCCACTATTTCGTAAACCAGGTGGTGAAGTCCGCGCTCACCGGTTGAGCCTATGTACATTCCGGGGCGCTTTCTTACGGCCTCAAGCCCCTCAAGTACCTGTATGGAATTTTCGTCGTAATTTTCCGTTACGGGAGCAGTAATGTCGTTACTCATTTTTTAAAAAACATTCCTTTCGGTTTTTTAAAGTCAAACTGTAAAAACAGTCTATACCAAGGCTTCTATAAAGCCGGATCTTTTTAACAGGGTAGAGGATGAAAGCTGAGAAATATACACCCTTTGTTTCCTCTTTTCCGAAGAAGTTACAATAAAGGATTTAGGCATCTCATAGGATACGGTTGTAACCTCTTTTCTTTTCTCTGCCTTTTCAAGAAATTTTCGGGTGTTTTTTGAAACCGTGGTGCTTTCCAAATCAAAAATTCCCAAAACCTCGCTTGATTTTACAACCGTTGTCTGTCCCAAGTGTATATACATTTCAGCTCACCTGCCCGTTTTTAACCTTAATTATTTTTCCTTTTTTAAGCCTCTCAATATTTGAAGGATCACAGCAGGTTATAAAGGCCTGTATTCCGTTAATCCTGTTCAAAACAAAGCTCTGTCGCTCGGGGTCAAGCTCGCTCATAACATCGTCGAGCAAAAAAACGGGATATTCCCCCGAAACACGGTTTATTATTTCCGCCTCGGCAAGCTTAAGGGAAAGCGAAATACTCCTTTTTTGCCCCTGTGAGCCGAAGCTCCTTGCCGCAATCCCGTTTATGTTAAACAACAGCTCATCTCTGTGCGGACCTACCGAGGTTGAGCCGGTGTACATATCCTCACGTCTTGCTTTTTTAAGAGCCTCCTCAAAATCATTTTCACACACGGGGCGGTATTCCGCTTCCAGCGTTTCCCTGCCGGAGGAAATTCCGCCGTAAACCGTAGGCAGATATTCCTTTAAATATTCGGTATATTTTCTTCTGAGCGCACAAATTTTTCTTCCCTTATCGGCTATTTCCGCCTCAAACACATCTAGCATAACCGAAAGCGTGCCGTCATATTTAAAGTCCTTTATAATTTTGTTGCGCTGTGTCACAGCACGCGCGTAGGCTCTTGAAATACCTATGTAGGAGGGGTAAAGCTGACCTATTGCAATATCCAAAAATCTGCGCCTTACTGCAGGCCCGCCCGAAACCAGCTCCAAATCTCCCGGCGAAAAAACAATTGCCTTAAAGCTGCCCGCAAGCATTGAAGCGCTTTTTAAGCGTGAGCCGTTTAAAAAGGCGGTGCGGTGCTCTTTAATTTCAAGCCCGGCATCCTTTTCTACTGTCTCGGCGGTAAATCCCAATTTAATCTCTGCCTTTTCCTTTCCAAAGCCCACAAGTGCCGAATCCTTTGCCGAGCGAAAGCTCTTAATCCCCGTAAAAAGCCACATTCCCTCCAACAGGTTGGTTTTTCCCTGAGCGTTTTCGCCGCAAATAACGTTCATTTCGTCAAACGCGGAAATTTCGGTTTCACAAAGATTTCTGAAATTTTTACAGTAAAATTCGTTTATTCTCATTCTATTAAGAGCCGCAGGCCGTTAAAATCGGCATAATCGCCTTTTCTCAGCTTTTTTCCGCGCATAAGGCAAACCTCGCCGTTCACGGTGACCTCCCCGCTTTGAATAACGATTTTCGCGTGCCCGCCTGTGGAAACAAAGCCCGCAAGCTTCATTGCACTGTCAAGCCTTATAAAATCCTCTTTAACGGTAAGTCTCTTTTCTTCCATTGTCATCTCAACCTCATGGGCATTATCATATATTTAAAATCGTCACCCTCAGGCGGAGCAATAACAACCCCCGCACCCGAGCCGTTGAAAAGAATTTGTATCTGCTCGGTATCAACCGCCTTAAGCGCTTCGGTTAAATAGCGGCTGTTAAGGCCTATTTCAAAGCTTTCTCCCTCTAATTTGGTATTAAAGGTTTCGGTTGCGCGCCCAACCGAGGTGGCAGTGGTGAAAACCACGTTAAGCTCGTTAAAATAACAGCGAATAGGTGTTGAAAAGGCTTCGCTTATAAGCAGCGAAACACGCTCTATAATATCGGTAAGCTCACGCGTGTTAACAACAACCCTCTGCTTATACCCCTCGGGAATGGTTTTTTTGTAATTTACAAATTCACCCTCCAAAAGACGTGATATAAATTCATAGCCGTTTATATTAAAGCTTATAAGCCTTTCACCGAAAAGAATTTCAATCTTTTCGCCGCTGTCATCTATAAGCTTTACGGCTTCTCCGATTGCCCTCCCTGATAATATAAAGGAAAAATTGCCCGAAATGTCAAGTTTCTGTTTTCTGATAGCAAGTCTGTAGCCGTCTATCGCCACAAATTGCATAACTCCGTCCTCTATTGTAACGTTAATTCCGGTAAGCACCGGCTTTGCACCCTCATTTTGGGCTACGGCGAAAATTGTGCCCCTTACCATATCCGAAAGCAGGCCGCCCTCTATAACAATGCGGTTTTCACCCGTAACTGCGGGCATTTCGGGAAAATCCTCCGCCGCCATACCCATAATATCAAAGGTGGCTTCTCCGCACTTAATGTTGCAGTTCAGCTTTTTATCGGCCGTTATTGTTACCTGCAAACCGTTCATTCTGCGAAGAATATCGGCCATAAGCCTTGCATTTATAACAATGCTTCCGGCCTCCTCACAGCGGGCATAAATTTCCTTTTTCATACCCATTTCAAGATTATAGGAGCAAAGTGTCACCTTTCCCTGCTCTGCGGTTATAAGTATTCCCTCAAGCACCGGCATTGTGGTTTTTGAGCCTATGGCCCGTTGAAGACGTGTTACCGCATCAAGCAAGGCGGAGCGTTCAACAGAAAAAATCATTTTTTGTCCTCCCGTGTGTAAAAAAATATATTATTTTTAACAGTAGTAATAAGTGCGGTGAATATTGTGGATAACCCCCGAAAAGGCTTTTATTATGCCCTTTGTGCGTGTTAATTAAAAAGTTTATAAATTTTGAATAATTTGAACAGCTCGGGGTTATAAACACACCTGTGGATAATTCCTCGGTTAATTAAGGTTTAAATGGTGGATAACTTTGAGAGTGTCGACAAAGTCGCACTCTTTTGGAAGGGGAAGCCGCTCGCTCAAAAATCAAGGATTTTCGGACTGCACTCTTTTCCCGCCAATACCACCCCTGTTTTCTTGAAAATCCGCTATATTAGCGGATTTTCGCTTACAAGGTGTTTTTTCACCGCGCGTGTCGCCGAAAAAACAAAATTTCGGCTAATTAGTTTGTCTACAGTCTGTAACTTTAAAGTAAATTTAAGCCCTTTTACCCGCTTACTTTTTTTAAACCTCGCCCTTTAAATTCTTCATAATATCCTCAACAAGCTCCTTTTGGTAGGGCTTGTCTCTCAAAAAGTCCTCTATCCTGTTTACATTGTGAAGCACCGTTGTGTGGTCCTTGCCGAAGCTTTCACCTATTGCCTTGTAGGATAGGTTTGTGGTTTCCCTTGCTATGTACATCGCCACCTGGCGGGCAAGGGCAAGGGTAGCCGTTCTGCGGTTTGAAAGAATATCATTTTCCGAAATATTGTAGGTCTTTGCAACCTCGGAGATAATTTTTTCTATCTTTATAGGCTCCGGGCGGGTATCGTTTATAACATCCTTAATAAGGTTTTGAACCACCTGCATATTCGGAATTTTGTTTTGAATGGAAATATAGGCGTGAAGCTTTTTAACCACACCCTCAAGCTGCCTTGTGTTGGATTTTATGTGCTCGGCAATATAGTAAACAAGCTTTTCTTCGAGCTCAATGCCCATCTGCTCACACTTTTTATTTATAATTCCCACTCTGGTTTCAAAATCGGGCGGGGTAATATCCGCCGGCAGCCCGCTTTCAAAGCGCGAACGAATACGGTCGTCAAGCGTTTTAATTTCTTTAATCGGGCGGTCAAGGGTTACAACAATCTGCCTGTTGTTTTGGAAAAGGGTATTAAAGGTGTTGAAAAATTCCTCCTGCGTTTGCTCCTTGCCCGCAATAAAATGAATATCGTCTATAAGCAGAACATCCACATTGCGGAATTTATTGCGGAAATCATCAATAGAGCCGAGCCCGAGCCTACCCTCCTGCAAAGCCTTTATAAGCTGATTTGTAAAATCCTCACCGCGGATATATTCTATCTTTTTATAGGGATAATTCTTTTTAATCTCGTTTTTTATGGCAAGCATAAGGTGAGTTTTGCCCACACCCGAGGGACCGTAAATAACAAGCGGATTGTAGGTGTTTGAGGGGTTTGTTGCCACCGAAAAGGAGGCGGCGTAGGCAAATCGGTTTGAGGCACCCACCACAAAGTTTGAAAAGGTGAAGAAATCCTCAAAGGAAAGACCGTCACTGAACTGCTCCGCCTTGCGAATTTTTTCCTCCTCATCCTCACATACTATTTTCACGCCCACATCAATGCCCATCACTTTTTTTACGGCACCTTTTAAAACCTCGGTGTAATTCTGCTCCACCACACCCCGCATATATTCGTTATCAAGCGAAAGGGTAAGCTCACCGTTTAAAAGTGAAACGGGCTTTAAATCCTTAAGAAAACAGTTAAAGGCCACCTCGGAAATGGTTATTTTACATTCCTCGCAAACGGCCGCCCAAATGTCTTCAACCGAATTAATTGACATTATGTAAACCATCCTTTGTATTGATGTAATTATTCGCTTAATTATAACACAAATGGGTATAATTTGCAAGGAAAAAGCCTTAAAAACATAAATTTCCGCGCACGGAAAAAAGCCTGTTTTAAATAACCCGATTCACAATTTTAAAATTTTTTAAAAAAGGTGTTGCATTATCGGTTAAAATGATGTATAATAAACTCAAAGTCACGGAAAATAAAATATCGCGGGGTAGAGCAGTTGGTAGCTCGTCGGGCTCATAACCCGGAGGTCGCAGGTTCAAGTCCTGTCCCCGCAACCAAAAACCCACTCTCTTTGGAGAGTGGGTTTCTTTGAAAATAAGGAAAAAAGATAATAAGAAAATAAGCAAGGAATTTAACCGCCTGCCGTTTCAGGATTATGACAGATACCTTTTCAACAGAAAAGTGCAGTAATACGGAAAAGTATAAATATTATTTTCAAATCCTATATTTCCCGCACAGAATTTAATTCCGTAAGCTATATCTGAATATTTATCGCTTTTAATAAGCTGTGTCAACGATTTTGCTTTGCTGTTTTTTGCCTTTACCTCTACAGGTATTAAATTCTCAGCGGTTCTGACGAAAAAGTCTTCTTCAAGAGTAGAGTCTTCCCGTTTATAATAATAAAGCCTGTAACCGGCTTTTACAAGTGCTTCACCTACTATGCTTTCGTACAAAGCACCTTTGTAAACGGACAAATTTTTGTTTGCCCTTAAATCTTCTTGAGCTTCATCATCAAGCAGTGCCACAAAAAGTCCCGTATCGCAAAAATAAAGCTTAAACTTGTTAATATCATAGTTGCCCTTAAGCGGAAGCTCGGCATTGTTAAGGCAGTAGCACATATGAACCATACCCGCATCTTCAAGCCATTCAATGCAGCCACGGTAATCCTTGAAACGGGCACCTTTTTCCACCTTGGATAATTGGAATTTTTTATTTTCCTTGGCTAATTGCAGGGGAATACTGTTAAATACATTGATTATACGGGTTTGATCCACACCGTCGGCATATTTGCGAATGTCTTCCTTGTAATCCGCAATTAACTGCCGCTGAATATCAAGTGTTCCCTCAAAGGTTTTATTCTTTATAAATTCACGAACAACAGCCGGCATACCGCCGAGAATACAGTAATCCAAAAAATGAGAAGAAAATACAGAATGCTCAAGCTCGGAAAAAGGCTTTAATTCTTTCATATGCTTAAGCATATCTTCCACTACATCCGAAGAATATCCTTTTGCCCAAAGAAATTCCTCAAAATCAAGAGAGTACATATTATAGTCGGTTTTATAGCCCACACTATTGCTCTCGATTCTTTTATAGTTAATGCCCAAAAGCGAACCGGAGCAAATAACATCAAAACGGCCGTCAATGCTGAAAAACTTGAGTGAAGTTGCGATTTCGGGATATTCCTGAATTTCATCAAAGAATATCAAGGTCTCTCCGGGAATGAATTTGTGCGACGGATCAATTAAAGAAATATTCTTTATTACAGACTCGGCGCTATATCCGTCCGAGGTAATTTGTCTATACTTTTCCGAGGTTACAAAATTTATCTCGATAACACTTTTATAATTTTCCGCTGCAAACTTCTTAATTGATTCCGTCTTTCCGATTTGTCTCGGTCCCTTTACTATAAGGGGCTTTCTGTTTTCGCTGCTTTTCCAATCCTTTAAAAATGCATCTATTTTTCTTTTTAAATACACAAAGTCTACCTCCAAAATGTATTCTACGATTATATTATACATAAATCTGTGTGAATATGCAATAACCTTTTACATTTTTTTGAGCGAATATTGACACAAATAATACATTTTATATTTTCAGGCAATAAAGAAAAAATAAAAAGTCAGGTGTGTCCGGTATGAAAGGTTCAAGTCCTGTCCCCGCAACCAAAAAACCCGCTCTCACAGGCGAGCGGGATTTTTATATTTTACTGTTTATTGTGAAGCCTGTAGGAAAGGGTCATAAGGCTGTCACCGAAATGCACGTTTTCCACCTGTATCCCGGGGTATTTAAGAGCCAAATCATAGTGGCTGAAATTCCAAAA
>CAZKUO010000064.1:0-7374 GCA_964555975.1 uncultured Ruminococcus sp.
CCAGACTAAAGTCCATTGCATTTTCCACTGTGGAACTTACTTTGGGAATTAACTACGGTGAAGCTGTGAGGAATATTCAAGGCTTTCACCCTTGACAAAGTGCGGATTATGGGTTAAAATAACAACATTAGGTGAAAGGGGCGGACAGGATGTTCGGTTATGCATATTATCGATTTTATATTACCTGTAAAACGGACTGTCACGACACCTGTAGGCCTTAAGGCTACCGCCTTTAATAATCAGGTATTTCAGCCCGTAATCGCTATGCTGTTTTTCAGTCGGCGTATTGCGGGCTTTGTTTTGGAGTGGGTGAAACTATGATTGATATGGAAATGTATCGGCTGGGAAAAAATCGCTCGGTTATACGTGAATGCTTTGAATACGGAAAACGCCGCAAGGCGGAAATAGGGGAGGAAAACGTTTTCGATTTCAGCCTCGGTAACCCTAGTGTGCCTACCCCCGCACCCGTAACGGAGGCAATGGAGCGGCTTTTAAAAGCAAAGGAGCCTGTGGCACTTCACGGCTACACCTCCGCACAGGGTGATGCCGCAGTACGCCGAAAAATCGCCAAAAGCATAGAAAAACGCTTTTCTGTCGCAGCCGACCCAGACTTGATTTATATGACCTGCGGTGCGGCCGCCTCACTTGCAATAGCACTGCGGACAATTGTTACACCCGGCAACAATGTTATAGTTCCCGCACCTTTTTTTCCGGAATACCGTGTTTTTGCCGAAAGCGTTGGTGCCGAGCTTATACCCGTGCCCTGCAGAACTGCGGATTTTCAGCTTGACGTTGATGCGATAGAGCGCGCGGTAACAAACAGAACCAAGGCCGTTATAATCAATTCACCCAACAATCCCACGGGGGCGGTTTTTACCGAGGAAAGCATTAAGCGGCTGAGCGATATGCTAAAAAGAAAAACAGAGGAATATAATTCCGATATTTTCATAATAGCGGACGAGCCGTACAGAGAGCTTTGCTACGACGGCGAGCCTGTTTTTATTCCGAAATATTATCCCGATACGTTTGTGTGCTATTCCTACAGTAAATCCTTTTCACTGCCCGGTGAGCGAATAGGCTACATATATGTTCCGCCGTTTATGGAGGAGGCACAGGTAATTTACGCTGCGCTGTGCGGTGCGGGCAGAGCCTTGGGCTATGTTTGCGCTCCGAGCCTTATGCAGTATACCGTGGCAGAGTGTGTTGATCTGCTGCCGGATTTAACGGTTTACAGGCGCAACAGAGACCTGCTTTACCGGGCACTCACAGAATACGGCTACACCGCCGTAAAGCCCGAGGGTGCCTTTTATCTTTTCGTAAAATCACCCGAGGCCTCGGCGGCGGCCTTTTGTGAGCGTGCAAGGAAATATGAGCTTTTATTGGTTCCGTCGGACGATTTCGGTTGTGAGGGATATGTAAGAATAGCTTACTGTGTTTCAACCGAGCAAATTAAAAAAGCATTACCCGCTTTCAAAGCGCTGATAGAGGAGTATAAATAATGACAGAGCTTGAAAATGCAAGAGCCGTGATTAATGAGGTTGATGCCGAAATGGCACGGCTTTTTGAAAAGCGAATGGATGCGGTGAGGCTGGTTGCCGATTACAAAAGGCAGGCAGGCGCGCGCGTGACCGATGCCGCAAGAGAGGCCGAGGTTATAAGGCGCAATTCCGCACTTGTGAAGAATGAAGCCTTAAAGCCTTACTACATAAGCTTCTTACAAAGCAATATGGATATTTCAAAGGCCTATCAGCACAGATTACTTGAGGGTATGCGTGTTGCCTACAGCGGAGTGGAGGGTGCCTTTGCGGAAATAGCGGCAAATCGTGTGTTCCCGGGGGCTTTGGCGGTGGCCTGCCCTGATTTTAAGGCGGCCTATGTTTCTGTTGAAAACGGTGATAACGATTGCGTTATACTGCCGATTGAAAACAGCTACAACGGTGATGTGGGACAGGTTATGGACCTTACCTTTTTCGGTTCACTCTATATCAACGGCATATATGATATTGAGGTTGTGCAGAATTTACTTGCGGTTAAGGGCACCTCAATGGATGAGGTGGAAAGGGTTGTAAGCCACCCGCAGGCATTGGGGCAGTGCGCAGAGTACATTCGCAGGCACGGCTTTACACCCGTTGAGGCTGTTAATACGGCAGTTGCCGCAAGGCAGGTTGCCGAGAGCGGCAGTCACACGGTTGCCGCAATAGGAAGTGCCGAGGCCGCAAAAAAATTCGGGCTTAAGGTGCTTGAGGCGCACATTAATTCAAGCGGAAGCAACACAACCCGCTTTGCGGTTTTTTCAAAGGCACAAAAGGCACCTTCTTCGGCGGATAACCAGTTTATAATGCTTTTTACCGTGCCGAACGAGGCCGGCCTTTTGGGTCAGGCGGTTGCGGTTATAGGAAAATACGGCTTTAATTTGCGCGCCCTTAAATCGCGCCCCACAAAGGAGCTTATTTGGAGCTATTATTTTTATGCCGAGGGCGAGGGCAACATTAACAGTGAAAACGGCCGCGCAATGCTTCGGGAGCTGAAAGAAAAGTGCAGCACCGTGAGGGTTGTGGGAAGCTTTGAAAAGGAAATAGTTTTGAAGGGTGAAAACGAATGATACTTCCCGTTAAAACGGCAACAGGCGGATATAACATATATCTTGAGCACGGTGCAATAAACAAGGCCTGTGAATACTTTAATTTAAATCGCAGTGCGGTTATAGTGACAGATGACGGTGTGCCCGCAATATACGCCGAAGCGGTTGCAAGGCAGTGTAAATCGGCGGTAATTATAACCCTAAAGCAGGGTGAGCAAACCAAGTGCTTTGAAAGCTTTAAGCTGTTGCTCGGAAATATGCTTGAAAACGGCCTTACAAGGGGCGACTGTGTGGTTGCCGTGGGCGGTGGCGTTGTCGGTGATCTTGCGGGCTTTGCGGCGGCAAGCTATATGCGGGGCATAGATTTTTACAATATCCCCACAACCGTGCTTTCGCAGGTAGATTCTTCAATAGGCGGTAAGGTTGCGGTGGATTTTATGGGCTATAAAAACATTGTCGGTGCCTTTTACCCGCCGCGGGGTGTTATAATCGACCCCGACACCTTGAAAACCCTGCCCGAGCGCCAAATTTCAAACGGTCTTGCCGAGGCGGTTAAAATGTCGCTGACGTCCGATAAGAAGCTGTTTGAAATCTTTGAAACGGGCGATATAAAAGAAAATATTGATGTTATAATAGAGCGTTCGCTTAAAATTAAGCGTGCTGTTGTGGAGCAGGATGAAAAAGAGGCAGGACTTCGCAGAATTTTAAATTTCGGGCACACGGTGGCACACGCAATTGAAAGTGAAAATAAAATGGAAAACTTTTATCACGGCGAATGTGTGGCTCTCGGTATGATACCTATGTGCGGCGAAAGGGTGAGAACGAGGCTTGTTAAAGTGCTTGAGCGCTTGAATTTACCCACTGCTGTCAGCACAAATGCAGATGTGCTTATTAACGCCATGAGCCACGATAAAAAGCTTTCGGGTGATAAAATTTCGGTGATTTATGTTAATGAAGTCGGCAGCTTTGAAATTAAAGAGCTTTCGTTTTGCGATTTTGCCGATGAGATAAGGGGTGCTTTAGCGTGAAAAACAGTATAGGCTCTGCCGTTATACTCACAGTTTTCGGTGAAAGCCATGGGAATGCCGTAGGTGCCGTGCTTGACGGTATGGCCCCGGGAATTGAGGTTGATACCGATTTTATTGCCTCTCAGCTGCTTTTAAGGCGACCTGTGGGGGATATTTCCACACCGCGGTGCGAGCAGGATGAATTTGTTATAGAAAGCGGTGTTTTTAACGGAAAAACCACCGGCACACCGATTTGCATTGCGGTGCCCAATACCGATACCCGCTCGGCCGATTATTCCGAAAACCGTGCCAAGGCGCGCCCCGGGCACGCCGATTTTACGGCCTATGCCAAGTATCACGGCTTTGAGGATTACCGCGGCGGCGGCCATTTCAGCGGCAGGGTAACTGCAGGCATTGTGGCTGTAGGAGCGGTGGCGGTTGCCGCACTTCGCAAAAAGGGAATATTCATCGGCACACACATAAGCAGTGCGGCCGATATTCACGATCGCCCCTTTTCCGATTTGGGGGCCGATATATCCGAGCTTTCAAAAAAGCGGTTTGCCGTGCTCGATGAATCGGCGGGGGAAAATATGATTAAGGCCATAAGCCTTGCGAAAGCCGAGGGCGACAGTGTGGGCGGTGTGCTTGAAACCGCCGTTATCGGTATGCCATCGGGTGTTGGCGAGCCGTGGTTTGACGGGGTTGAAAATATGCTTTCCCGCGCGCTTTTCGGTATTCCCGCGGTTAAGGGCGTGGAATTCGGCACGGGCTTTGAGCTGTGCGGAATGCGCGGAAGCAGTGCTAACGATTGCTTCGCTTTTAAAGACGGCAGGCTGACAGCCCCCACAAACAATAACGGCGGAATAAACGGCGGAATTACAAACGGTATGCCCCTTATTTTCCGCTGTGCGATAAAGCCCACACCCACAATAAGTTTAAAGCAGGAAACGGTTGATTTTATAAATGGTGAAAATACCCTGCTTGAAGCTCGCGGACGGCACGACCCGTGCATAGTCCACCGTGCACGTGTTGTGGTTGACAGTATTACGGCCATAGTGCTTTGCGATATGCTTGCCGTGCGCTACGGAACCGATTGGTTGGGTGAATAAATGGAGTACGGCTGTATAGGTGAAAAGCTTTCACACAGCTTTTCGGCAATAATTCATGCACGTCTGGCGGATTATAAATATGAGCTTCGCGAAATAAAGCGCGATGAGCTTGAGGATTTTATGCGCAGGGCGGATTTTAAGGCAATAAATGTTACAATTCCCTATAAACAGGCGGTAATGCCTTATTTGGATTACATTGACGGCATTGCGGAAAAAATAGGTGCGGTTAACACCGTTGTGAATAAAAACGGCAGACTTTGCGGCTATAATACCGATTTTTACGGCCTGCGGGAGCTTATTGTTCGCAGCGGGGCCGATTTAAAGGGCAAAAAGGTTTTGATTTTGGGCTCGGGCGGCACCTCGAAAACGGCGGCCGCCGTAGCCGAGGATTTGGG
This sequence comes from uncultured Ruminococcus sp., assembly GCA_964555975.1. Taxonomy (GTDB): domain Bacteria; phylum Bacillota; class Clostridia; order Oscillospirales; family Acutalibacteraceae; genus UBA737. The sequence goes on from CAZKUO010000064.1 coordinate 5,093, forward strand.
AGCGGCCGAAATTCACCGTGTTTCGCGCGGCGGTGCCGACGGAGCCGTTACCTATGAGGAGGCTTACGGGCACCACACCGATGCCGAGGCGATAATAAACACAACACCCTGCGGTATGTACCCCAATATCGGGGTGACCGCAATAAATATTGACCTTTTCCCGAATTTGAAAAGCGTTACGGATGCGGTTTACAATCCGCTTTCAAGTGAGCTTGTGCTTCGCGCACGCGAAAGGGGAATTACGGCCTCGGGCGGGCTTTATATGCTTGTGGCACAGGCGGCGCGTGCGGCGGAGAAATTTTGCGAAATAAAGGTTTCAAGCGAGCAAACGGAAAGTATTTATCGTGAAATAAAGCAACAAAAAACCAACCTTGTGCTTATAGGGATGCCGGGCTCGGGCAAAACCACAATAGGCAAAAAAATTGCCGAAAAGCACGGTCTTGAATTTATTGATACTGATGATGAAATAATCAAAAAAACGGGTATGCCCATTACAGAATATTTTAAGCTGTACGGTGAGCCGCAATTCAGGCTGCTTGAGGCCGAGATTGTTAAGCAGGTCGCCGCAAGGCAGGGCGTTGTTATAGCAACCGGCGGCGGCGTTATTTTGAATGAGCAAAGCGTACGCCACCTAAAGGGCAACGGCAGGCTTGTTTTCATAGATCGGCCGCTTGCCGAAATAGCCGCAACCTCGGATCGCCCGCTTTCTTCAAGCAGGGAGGCACTTGAAAAGAGATTTGCCGAGCGCTATTCTCTTTACCGTGCCGCGGCAGATGTAGAAATAAACGCCGTTTCCGAGGTTGAGGAGAATGTCAGGAGAATTGAAAATGAAATTGCTTGTTATTAACGGCCCGAACATAAATATGCTCGGAATACGCGAGCCCGAAATTTACGGAACACAGGGCTACAAGGCGCTGTGCGATACCGTTTCCGATTATGCCGTGTCGGTCGGGGCGCAGGTGCGCATTTTTCAGTCAAATCATGAGGGTGCGCTTGTTGACGAAATTCAGGCGGCCTACGGTAAATATGACGGAATAATAATTAATCCCGGAGCCTACACCCACACAAGCATTGCCCTGCTTGATGCACTGAAATCGGTGGCTATTCCCACGGTTGAGGTGCATATTTCCGATGTTTCAAAGCGTGAGGATTTCAGGCAGATAAGCTATGTGCGTGCGGCCTGTGTTAAAACAATTTGCGGGCACGGAATTGCGGGCTACACCGAGGCGGCGGAATTTTTAATAAAGGAATACGGAGAGAAGTAATGATTGCAACTATATCGGCGGGAGCCGCCTTCGGCAGGGTAGAGGCACCGCCATCAAAAAGTATGGCTCACAGATATTTAATTTGCGGTGCACTGTCCGAAGGGAGCGTTATTCGCAATGTCGCCTTTTCGGAGGATATTAAGGCCACACTCGGCTGTCTTGAAGCACTGGGCGCCGAAATTAAAATTGACGGCTCTGCGGTGAATATCGGCGGGCTGAAGCCGGAGCTTATACCGGACGGAGCGGAGCTTTTTTGCGGTGAATCGGGTAGTACGCTCAGGTTTTTAATACCTCTTTGCCTGCTTGCGGGCAAAAAAATCACCCTAAAGGGCACAGAAAGGCTTATTAGCCGCTCTCTCTCGGTTTACGGGGATATATGTGCGGCGCAGGGAATTGAATTTTTACAGCGGAGCGACAGTGTAACCGTTTGCGGCAGGCTTTCCCCCGGGAAGTATTCCGTTAAGGGTAATGTTTCAAGTCAGTTTATTTCGGGGCTTATGCTTGCATTGCCCCTGCTTTCGGGGGACAGTGTAATAGATATTACCGATGGGCTTGAAAGCGCTTCGTATCTTAATATGACATTAAAGGCGCTGGCCGATTTCGGTGTGCGAATCAGCCGTACCGATGAAAGCACCGTCTATGTAAAGGGCAATTGTGTTTTCAAGCCGCGTGAGCTTACTGTGGAGGGGGATTGCTCCAATGCCGCATTTTTCGAGGCACTCAATTCGGTGGGCGGTAATGTTGCCGTGGCGGGACTCAAAAAAAGCACCTGCCAGGGCGATGCGGTTTACCGCAAGCTTTTCGGTAAGCTTGTGCGCGGCTGCCCCGAAATAGATGTTTCGGATTGCCCCGACCTTGCCCCAGTGCTTATGGCGGTGGCGGCGGCAAATAACGGCGTGCACCTTACCGGAACACATCGCCTTAAAATTAAGGATAGCTACAGGGGGGAAGCCATGGCTGAGTAGCTTTCAAAATTCGGTTGCAGGGTAGATGTTTGTGAAAACGAAATACGGGTTT
>CAZKUO010000065.1:0-7288 GCA_964555975.1 uncultured Ruminococcus sp.
TTTAAAAGAAAAACGGGAAAATCCTTAACCGAATATCTTAAATCCGGTATTTAAACATCAAAATTAATGCTTGGGTTTTATGCTTCGTGCAGATGAATCACTTATACAAATGTATTGTTTGAGCGCCACTGCCGTAGTGACAGCCTTTCGGACTCTCCGAGGGGATTTAAGAAAACACCGAATGTGTCATTTTCTTACAGTATGGTTGGGGGCAAAATCGCACAAGCTAATTAAGGCTCCCCTTGTCAGGGGGTGATTTCCCCGCGGTGCGGAGAAAATGTCGCGAAGCGACAAAAAGGGACGGCTCTGTCAGAGTGTCGAGCAAAGCGAGACTGAGGGGTAGTTTTGTTAAGAAACTTAAATTATCTCTCCCTCCGTCTTTGCCTTACGGCAAATCCACCTCCCTCGTCAGAGGGAGGCAAAAGGTTTGCACAAACCAACATTGTATCGAAAAAAGGAGGACGGATAATATCCGTCCTCCCATTTTTATGCCTTTTTCAGCTTATTTTGCCGCGCGTTTTTTCTTTTTAAAGTACACGCCTGTGCCGATTGACACACCGCCGCTCACAAAGAAAAGCGCAATCCAAAGTGCTATGCGTGTGTTGTCGCCCGTCTGCGGGGTATCAGAGGTGGTTGCCTTTGCAACAACCGTAAAGGTTGTTGTGGCAGTGCCGCTTTCCGATACGATACCAAGCGTGTGCACGCCCGCAGAGAGAGTCGCCACATAGTCGGCCTTAAGCGTCACCACGGTGCTGCCCTCTTTTACGGTGTAATTCTTTTCATCAAGCGTTTCGCCGTCAACCTCCACGCGAATGAAATCCGCAAACGCCGCGTTTGAGCGGAATGTCAGCTCCTTGCTTTCACCCGCGGTAAGGCTTTGCCCCACGCCCTCAATAATTTCCGGCGCAAGCTTCGGAATAACGGTGTCGGCAAGTGTGATTTCATTCTTTCCGTCCTTATCGGAGAAGTTCTTTTCGCAATCCTTGCAGTGCCAGTATTCCTTGGTGCCGGTTGAGGTAACGGTTGCGGGATTTTTCTTGTTGTGCTCAAGGTCGTGCTTGCCGCCGTCGGTGTTACCGTATTCCTCGCCGCAAATATCGCACTTGGCCTTTGCAGTGCAGGTGGCAGTGCCGCCGCTGTGCTCCGCTTGAACGGCAATCGTTCTTGTTGCCGAAAATTCAAACCCGTCTGCGGTTGTAAACACGGTAATCAGCTCAAAGCTGTCTTCCGCCGGTGCATAAAGGCTGCTTTCAATAATTCCCGTTAAAACTCCGTTCTGCCCGGTCATATTGAAATCACCGTCCGATTTGTGCTCGAAATTAAAGCCGTAGCTCACATCGGAGATTTCCTTCGGCAGTGTCAGGGTGAAAACAAAATCCTGCGTTTTGCACACTGTTTTCGGATATTTCACGGCAACCTCGGGAATATCCTTTTTCGCCGTTTCATCGTTACAGAATTTGCATTTCTTCCAATACTTACCGCTTCCGCTCGCCCACTCGTAGGTGTGCCCGTCATTCACGGTAACAATCATTTCGGCAGATACGTTGCCCGCTTTATCCGTTACAACCACGGTTTGTGTGCCGTTTGCGGGGGTTAGCTTGAACTTTCCGTTTGCATCAAGTGTAACGGGGCTTCCGTTCACGGTTACGCTGTCCACATAGCTTTCGGTAACGGTTACCGTCTGTTCCTCACAGTAGGTCTCCCCGTCTGTAATGCCCGAAATTACGGGGACAATATCATCCAGCACTATTCCGTTTGAATTGATGTAGCTTACATTGCCCTCGCTATCCGTAAGCTTTGCATAGATAACATATTCGTGATTCGGTGAAACCGTGAATTTATCCGTGTAAAGTGTAAAGCTCTTTGCTTCAAGCTCGGTTACCGTTAATTCGGTATCGCTTAACAAGTACTCTATTTTAACTGCCTCGCCGTCGTTATCCGCAGCGGTAACGGTTACCTCCTGTGTGTTCTTAAAGAACAGGCCGAAGGTTATGCTGTTAAGGAACTTTTTCCAGCTGTTTGTGCCGAGCTTTATTTCACCCGTGGGGGCGGTTTCGTCTCTCCACTTTGCTTTAAGCTCAACACTTGCGGTGGATTTATTCGCCGCCAATGCACTGTATTTTGTGCTGTCGGTTACACCGGTGGTTCCGCACTCCCAGCCTATAAACTCATAGCCGTCACGCGTGGGATTTGCAATGCCGTTCAGCACCTCGTCCTCCCACTTAACGGTGAATTTGTTGCTTACGGGGCTTCCGCCGTCGGTATTGAAGATTACCGCATAAAGATAGGTTTCTTCAACCGAGGAAAGCGCATTTGCGGCAGCGGAATCGGTGAAATATTTATTACAGCCGTTGCAATACCAATGCTCAATATTTCCGAGTGCATTTGCGGTTGCCGCTTTTTCGGCCTTGTGGGTAAGGCTCGAATGGTTATTGCCGTCAACCTCGCCGTATTCAATGCCGCAATGCTTACAAACCGCCTTGCTGTTGCAGGTTGCGGGGGTATCTGTTTCGTGCCCGTCATTCACGGTAACAATCATTTCGGCAGATACGTTGCCCGCTTTATCCGTTACAACCACGGTTTGTGTGCCGTTTGCGGGGGTTAGCTTGAACTTTCCGTTTGCATCAAGTGTAACGGGGCTTCCGTTCACGGTTACGCTGTCCACATAGCTTTCGGTAACGGTTACCGTCTGTTCCTCACAGTAGGTCTCCCCGTCTGTAATGCCCGAAATTACGGGGACAATATCATCCAGCACTATTCCGTTTGAATTGATGTAGCTTACATTGCCCTCGCTATCCGTAAGCTTTGCATAGATAACATATTCGTGATTCGGTGAAACCGTGAATTTATCCGTGTAAAGTGTAAAGCTCTTTGCTTCAAGCTCGGTTACCGTTAATTCGGTATCGCTTAACAAGTACTCTATTTTAACTGCCTCGCCGTCGTTATCCGCAGCGGTAACGGTTACCTCCTGTGTGTTCTTAAAGAACAGGCCGAAGGTTATGCTGTTAAGGAACTTTTTCCAGCTGTTTGTGCCGAGCTTTATTTCACCCGTGGGGGCTGTTTCGTCTCTCCACTTTGCTTTAAGCTCAACACTTGCGGTAAGCACTGTGGAAAAATCATACGCAGTATCGGAGCCCTCGGTGTGCCAGCGAACAAAGCTGAAATACTCCCGTGTGGGGTCATCAACCGTTTTCGGTGCCTGACCCTTTAGCACATACTGCGTTGCCACAGCCGAGCCGCCGTTCGAATCAAACGTGACGGTGTAGGGGCACGCCTTGGGGTCGATGTTGATCGCAGATACCGTGCCGGTAAAGGTGGTGTAATCGGTCGCATCGTCACTGCGGGTAATGCGGCCATCGCCACTCACATCCCCGATTATGCTGCCGCCGTTGGAGATGATATCAGCGTTATTTTCTTGATACACACCGCCGCCGTCTTCTGTAGCCGTACAACCGGTAATGTTGCCGCTTTTTAAAACAAATGTGCTTTTATTATAGACACCGCCGCCATTAAAGCCCGTGCCTATAACACTGCAGCCGGTAATGCTGCCGCCCTCCATTGTAAAGGTGCCGACGTTGTTGTATACACCGCCGCCATCGCCACTTGCGTAACAACCGGTAATGTCGCCGCTTTTCATTGTAAAGGTGCCGTTATTGCATACACCGCCGCCTCTGGGGGCATAGCAGTTTTCAAGCTTGCCGGCCTCCATTGTAAAAGAAGCGTTGGTATTATTAAACACCCCGCCGCCGCTGCCGACTAAATATGTGGTGCAACCGGTAATGTTGCCGCTTTTTAAAACAAATGTGCTTTTATTATAGACACCGCCGCCGCCTTTTTCTGTAGCCGTGCAACCGGAGATGGTGCCGTTTTGCAAAGTAAGAGTGCCGCCGTCAATCTGCACACCGCCGCCGGTTTCTGTGGCCTTGCAACCGGTAATGCTGCCCGACAAGGTAGCCGTGCCGCTGTTCATCACGCCGCCGCCCCACTGGGCAGTGCAGCCTGCAATATTGCCGCTTTGCATGATAAAGGTGCCGTTGTTGATCACACCGCCGCCCGAGCGTGATGCTTTACAGCCGACTATACTGCCACCCGCCATTTTAAAGGTGCCACTGTTATACACACCGCCGCCCCAGTCGTAACTGCCGCCGGTGATAATGCCGCCGGTGACGGTCTCGGTGCCGGTGGCTTCATCAAGCGCCCACAAGCCATCGGTGCCCGGTGTGAATTTGTGGGCTGCCGTGGGGGTACTGTCGATAAGTATTAAAGCCGCGCCGCTTGAAATATTGATTACGCTGCCCGAGCCGTCTTTTTTCAGCACAAAGCCGTTTAAATCAAGGGTAAGCTTGTTATTATTTGAAAAGCTCAGTGTGGAGGAAACGGTGCAAGCTGCCAAAAGCATAAGCTTATCGCCGTTTGATGATGCATCCACCGCCGCCTGCGGTGTATCATACACGTTTTTAACTGTGCCGTTTGCCGCAAGCAGCGCTGCCACGGCAGCTACATCGTGGAATTGCCGGTCGGCTTCGGAAAACTTCTTTACTGTTGTTTTGCCTCCGACGGTAACCGCCGAATAGGCACCGTCAATTCCGGGCACATAGGCGTACAGATTGGAATCGCTTGAGTCAACTGCTTTATGGTTAAGCGGCGACCAAGCCTTGCCGTTAATCTTAACCGCCTCGTCATTCGGGTTACTGATTGTCAGCAAATAAAGCGGATTTCCGTCACCGTCGGTAGGTGTAACCGCGGTTTCGCCACCTATAGCAAACTTGCCGCTTGCATTAATCGAGCTGCCGATAAGGGTGATATTTCTAAAGTAACCTCCAAGTTCGTTAAACGCGGTCCCGATACCCGCGGCGGTAGTGGATTTAGCGGTGATTGTGCTGTTTTGTATGTAAATATCCGACGCATCCCCACCATTATGACCGGCACCTATACCCGCGCCGTATAGACTTTCCGCATTGATATTTGCACCGATAATACTGATTTTGGAGGCGGAACGGTACCATCCGCCGCCGATACCCGCGCCCGTTTCACTTTTCGCGGTGATATTTGCGCCGATAATATTGATTTTGGAGGTTGAATCTTTATCTCCGCCGCCTATACCCGCGCCGTAGCCGGAGCCGTCGGATGCAGAATATGCCAAAAGCTTACCGCTGCCGCAGACGGTCAGGGTGCCGACGGTATCAACGATACCGATTTTCTGCAAGCCCGCACACCTTCTGCCGCTTTTCAGTGTGTTTGTCGTATTCCCTGCCAACACAACGGTTACGTTACCTGTGCCCTCATCGTCAATTTTAAATGCGGCTAAACGTTCGTTGACTGACGACACATCAATATTCACACTTTCAAGCGTGATATGCGCATCCACCCCGTTTGCCACCTCGATGCGGTGGTTGGTGGGGGTGCTTGCGTTAAGGTTTTTAACCATAATCGGTGATGTGCCGGTGATTCTAAGCACACCGTCGCTGTATGTATAGGCGCTCTTTTCGCCGTAAACCTTAAATCCGCCCTCTGCCGTTTGTGTGCGGTTACTGTTGTATGGGGCAAAGGTAAGGCTGCCGTCCGGATTTACGCGAATCGACTTAGTCTCTGTTTTACCCTCCGATGTGGTATAAGTTATGTCATGATAGCCTACCGGCATATAGGGATAAACGGTATCCTCGGTTACCCAAGCATAATTTGTCTTATCGAAATACTTATGCTTTGCAGGGAAGCTTACGCCGTCTACCGAAATAAGGGTTTTTCCCGTAAAGACGGGATCGCTGACCGGAATCAGGAGCTCTGCGCCGTCAATAGGAACAACTGCCGAAGCAGCATTGTTGGAATTATAGCCGTTACCTATCGGGACAGCGCCGCTCAGCTTTAATGAGCAGCCTATAACCGTAATATCCGTAACCTTTCCGACGGGCTCCGTACCGGAAGCGAAAAAGCCTATGCCGCCCCCGATGGCAGGTGAATAGCCGGAGTCCGAGGTTGCGGTGACAGCACTGTTTTTAAGGGTGATGCCCGTAAGATCACCGCCGATTTTGCCGCCGCCTCCGCCGCCGATGCCCGCGGTAGAGGTGCTTCTCGCATCAATCATACTGTTTTCAACGGTGATATTCTCAAGGCCACCGCCCCTTGTGCTGCCGTAACCGCCGCCGATGCCCGCAGCCCAAAGTGCCTCTGTCCTGATTGTGCTGTTTTGTATAACAATATCCGTAAGGTTTCCGCCGTTTACGGCACCGTAACCGCCGCCGATGCCCGCACCGTTAACACTGAGTGCGGAAACATTCGCACCGATAATGCGGATTTTGGCGGTTGAAGCTTCATTTCCGCCGCCGATGCCCGCGCCGCAGGAGCTTGATAAAATAACCGTTGCGCCGCTCTGTGCCAAAAGTGCGCCGTCACCGCTGACAGTAAGTGTGCCGATATAGTCACCCTCACCGTTTTTCTGCAAGCCCGCACAGTTTTGGCCGCTTATCAGTGAATTTTCCGTTCCCGTTGCCGAAACCACCGTCACGTTTCCCGTGCTGTCATCGGCAATCTTAAATGCGGCAAAATCGTTATTACCCGACACATTAATATCCACACCCGCAAGTGTGATATGCGCATCTATGTCGCTTGCAACCTCAATGCGATCCTGTGTCGTTTTGCCGGAAACGGTAATTTTAGTAACGGAGCAAACCGTAAGCACATTACCGCTGTAGGTGTAGTCTACGCCTTCAATCAGCGTAGCGCCCACATCGGTTGGCTTAATAGTAAAGTCCCCGACCGTGACCGTGTTCTCGGCCGCTGCCGGCGGATCCGCCGTAGTAGCCGCAATTGCCGTAAACGGCGTAAGCGGCAGTACCGAAAGCAGCATACACATTACCAGCATAATGCTTAAAATTCGATTTTTCATTAGAGTAACCTCCGAATAAAATTTTTATTTCAAATTTAATTATTTATGTATTTGCGGTCCCCCGCTTTATGTGGCATTTAGGAAGGTGGCGGATTTTTTACTTTCTTGCCTCCCGTGGCCTTTAGGGAGGTGGCAGCTTTTTTACTCCTTTTGCCTCCCTCTGACGAGTGATGTGGCAGCTTTTTTACTCCTTTTGCCTCCCTCTGACGAGTGATGTGGCAGCTTTTTTACTTTCTTGCCTCCCTCTGACGAGGTCGGAGGGAGAGATAAACTGAGGCAATATCAAAGCTTAACCTTTTCTCTCCCCCAGTCACCTTGCAGTGACACTCTGACGGAGCCGTCCCCTTTTGTCGCTTCGCGACATTTTCCCCGCACCGCGGGGACATCTTCCCTAAAGGCTTGGGG
>CAZKUO010000066.1:0-6936 GCA_964555975.1 uncultured Ruminococcus sp.
CTGTGACCCTCTGCTTGTAAGGCAGATGCTCTCCCAGCTGAGCTATGCTCCCGTCATGTGTGCCGCCCGGTTTGCTTACCACACACCGACGACGATTGTTATAATATCACACCTTAATGCATTTGTCAAGTGATTTTTTAAAAAGTTTTTTTCATTGGTTTGTATTGTCATTAAAGGACGTGTTATAACATAGTATTTTAAAAACGGCGGCGTGAAAAATTTGCGCCGAAAACATACGAATGATATACTTTGAACCTGTTTTGGTTTTTAAAAGGATAGGGGGATTAAAATGAATTTTTTAAAATACGGCGCCGTGGCAGTGATTGTTATAGGCCTGCTTTCGGTTTTAATATGTGCTTTAAGGTGCAAAAGACCGCTTAGGGCTTTAATTATAAATGCTGCTGCGGGTATTGTGGCTCTGATTGCCGTAAAGCTTACAGGGCGGTTTACGGGTATAAGCATTTCAATAAATTACATAACATTTTTGGGCTCCGCGGGCTTCGGAATACCTGCGGTGTGCGGATTTTTGCTGCTTCCGCTGATTTTCGGGGTGTGAGACGACGGCTGTTTAATTATGTATAAAGTGACTTTTTATTGACAACTGCGCCGACGGATATTAAAATAGACTATGGTAAACAATAATATATTGGGGAGCAGGGGCTATGTCGGTTAAAATTTCACCTTCGATTCTTACGGCGGACTTTCTTGAATTGGGCAGTGACATCAAAAGACTTGAGGCTGCGGGAACGGATATGCTGCATTTGGATGTTATGGACGGTATTTTCGTTCCGAATATTTCGTTTGGGGTGCCGGTTATAAATTCGGTAAAGGCGCACACCTCACTTCCGCTTGATGTTCATCTTATGATAGACCGCCCACACAGGTACATAAAGCAGTTCGCGGCTGTGGCGGATATTTTGGGCTTTCACTATGAAGCGGGGAGCGATGTGGCCTTAACCCTTGAGGAAATTAAAAAGCACGGCTGCAAGACCTGCCTTACAATTAAGCCGGGCACGGCACCGCAGGAAATTTTCGATTTTTTGCCTATGTGTGATATGGTGCTGGTTATGTCGGTTGAGCCGGGCTTCGGTGGGCAGAAATTTATGCCCTCGGCACTGTACAAGCTTTCGGTGCTCAGCGAGGAAATTAAAAGGCGTGGCTTGAATACCGAGCTTGAGGTTGACGGAGGAATTAATTTTGAAACCGCCGCTCAGGCCGTAAGCGCGGGGGCTACTGTTTTGGTTGCGGGAAGCTGTGTTTTTTCGGCAGACGATATGGCCGAGGCGGTAAAGCGGCTTAAAAGCTGTTAAGCCCTTTCGGCAAAGGCTTTGCCTATTTCACCCACGGCATTGCCGCGGCAGATGAGCTTGCCGTATTCCTCGGTAAAGGCAATTTCCGCGGCCGAGGCGGTGTGAACCGTGCCGAAGTCGGTTTTAATGCAAAGGCTGTCGGACGGGGCACGCAGCGTTAGCCTGTAGCCGCTTTCCATTTTGTAAAGATTGCTTTCAAGCCCCGATTGCCCGCAGGAGTAAAGTGCGGTTATTCCGGAAAGCATAGCTTCGGTATTCGGGAAAAAGAATATATAGCTTTTTGCAGCTTTGCGGCGGTGCCTTTTTGCTGGGGACAGGGTTATAACACAGCCACGTCTTTTTACGGCATATATTTCAACCGTAAGCTCGCTTCCCGACATATCACGGCGCTTTTTAAGCTCCTCACTCAAAAGCATACCAACGGTAAGCAGGGTTTCCTTTTTCATTGCGGCAAATTTTTCGTAGCTGCCGAAAAATGCCGTGACCTCACCGTCGGACAAGGCTATTTTAATTTCATTGGCATTGGCTCCGTAAACGGTCATCCGAGCACCTCCGATGAATAATATAAAATATAAAAACGGGCATACTTTTAACGGGTGATGATTTATGACAGGCAGCGGAAAAACCGCTTTTTTCAAGGCGATGCTTTACACGGCGGCAAGTGTGTTGTTAATAATAATCGGCTATTTTTCAGCCGGATACTTTTTCGGATAGGAGAATAATTAAAAATGAGCTATGCTTCACTTAAAAGCGGAACGGATATTCGAGGGGTTGCTTCTCCCCTCGGCGGCAACGAGGTAAATCTTACGGAAAAGGCGGTTTATGATATTACCGCCGCCTTTGCCGTTTGGTACATAAACAAATACAAAAAGGACCCGGCAAAGCTTAACATAGCCGTGGGGCGTGATTCACGCATAACGGGCGAGAAAATAGCCGAGCGGGTAATCGCCGCTTTAACAAGCGCGGGAATAGACGTGACCGATTGCGGCCTTTGCTCAACCCCCGCAATGTTTATGACCACGGTGGATTTAAATGCGGATGCCGCAGTGCAAATAACCGCAAGCCACCATCCGTTTGACCGAAACGGGCTTAAATTTTTCACGCCCGCAGGCGGGCTTGATGCACCCGATATTGCCGAAATTACCGACCTTGCCGACAGGGAAACGGAAATTACGGGTGCAGGCACAGGCACCGTTACGCAGGTGAACTATATTGAAAAATATGCCGCGAGACTGCGCAAAATGATTTGCGAGGCGGTTGGAAAAAGTGAAGAAGAACAGCCGCTTGCGGGCTATAAAATAATAGTTGATGCGGGTAACGGCGCCGGTGGCTTTTATGCAACGGATGTGCTTGCAAGACTGGGAGCGGATATTGAAGGCAGCCAATTTTTGCAGCCCGACGGGATGTTCCCCAATCACATACCCAATCCCGAAAATGCCGAGGCCATGCAAAGCATATGCGCGGCGGTGAAAAAAAGTAAGGCGGATTTGGGTATTATATTCGATACAGATGTTGACCGTGCGGGCTGTGTGGATGCCGACGGTGAGGAAATAAACCGCAACCGACTGATAGCTCTTGCGGCATATATGGTATCGGGCGGAAAGCCCGGCATTACCGTGGTTACCGATTCCGTAACGAGTGACGGCCTGCGTGAATATATTGACGATGTTCTTAAATGCAGCCATTACCGCTATCGCCGCGGCTATAAAAACGTTATAAATAAGGCAATTGAGCTGAACGAGAACGGCTGTGATTGCCCGCTTGCAATAGAAACCTCGGGGCACGCGGCTCTCAGGGAAAACTATTTTCTTGATGACGGCGCCTATCTTGTTACAAAAATAGTAATTGAGCTTGCGCGCGGAAAAAGCATTAAGAAAATTTTGGAGCCGCTTAAAATGCCCGCCGAGGAGGCCGAGGTGCGATTTGATATTCTTGCCCCCGATTTCAGGTCCTACGGCGAGAGTGTAATAAATGCTCTGCGCGAATATGCTTCGGAGCGCACCGATTACAGGCTTGCCGAGGATGACAGGGAGGGCATAAGAATATCAACCGAAAACGGATTTTTTATGCTCAGATTAAGCGTTCACGACCCGGTTATGCCAATGAATTTTGAAAGCCGCGTGCCGGGCGGTATAAGCCGTGATATTGACGGTATAGCCGACTTTTTGGCCAGCTTTGAGGAGCTTGATACATCATCGCTGAAAGAAAAGCAGGGGCTTTTATAACCTATTCGGCAGCTTTTTGGCAACCGCAGCAGTCTGCTGTGTCGCACGGGCGGGGCGGGAAGAAATCATCCGTTGGAAATTTGATTTTCTTAAAGGTGTCGCACGGGCGGTCGGTGGAATCATCGCACTGCTTTTCGGGTATGCAGAAATCGTATACCGGAATAAGCATTTGAACATTTCTAATAAGCTGAACTATTGTAAACAGCCCGAGTGTGGCATAAACGGTGGGCGTGCCGCTTTGCAGGTCGGTAACCACGTTGCCGCCTATGGCCTCACATACGCTTTTCGGAATACGGCGAACATCCTCATAGCAATCGTGAATTTCGCCTATGCGTGCCGAAAGCGGAATGGGATCCACCGCCTGAACAACGCACTTGGGCATATTTGTACTGCGGCGTGCGGAGGTGTCGCAGTCGCCCTCCTCAAGGTCGCGGCTGGAGAATACCTTTACATTTCCGTCACTGCCGAAAAGTATTACCTTTTTTGAATACGAGGAAATGCCCTTAATGTATTGCGGGCAGGAATGGGGTACGGTAAACACATCGAAATCCATCAAAAAGAAAAATGTTAAATCGCAGGAATAAAATCCCTTGTTGAAGTTTACCGGCTCAACATCAATGAAAACGTTAAGTACCTCCGCAGAGCGCAGCCGAACGCCGGTTGCACTGCTCACAAGTGCCTGGTCCTCGGGCAGAAAAAAGCACCTCAAGTCTTCAAGACAGTCTCTGTCACAGCAAGAGTCATATACTCTGCCGGCATCTACGCATACGGCTTCCTTAAATGAGCCGTTTTCGGGCGGGCAACCGTTTTTTAAATCTGCCATTAAAAATGCCTCCTGTAAAATTAATCGAAGTCGTATCGTTCTTACGATATGCCGGCTTCAATAATATATTATGTGTTTTGCCTATTTAGGTGATATTTTTTCTCACACGGGAAATACTTTATTTTCGGGGGAGTGTTTATGAAAAAACGTAAAGCGCTTGTGTTTTTAACCGATTTGCTGTTTTATGCTTTGGGCGGAGCCATTTATTCGCTTGCGGTGTTGCTTTTTCTCTCGGGCAACAAAATTTCGCCCGGCGGAATAACCGGCATTGCCACGGCGCTTAATTATCTTTTTGATTTGCCGGTGGGCTTAACGGTGTTTTTACTTAATTTGCCGCTTTTGATTTTGGGCTTTTTAAAGCTCGGCGGAATTTTTATTGCCAAAACCGCCGTCGCCACGGTTGTTATGTCGGCAATGCTTGACCTTACCGCCGCCTTTTTGCCCACACTTCAGCTTGATATGATGCTGTCCTCCCTGTTCGGCGGGTTGCTTATGGGGCTCGGAATAGGGCTTTTTATGCTTCGCGGTGCAACCACCGGCGGCTCAGATATTGTGGCAACACTTATAAACAGAAAATTTCCGCACCTTACGGTGGGTCGGCTTATGCTTGCGGCAGATGCCGCCGTGATTGCCACTTCGTCCGTTGTTTATAGAAATTTTGAGGGTGCGCTTTATGCCATAATAGCGATTTACGTTTCATCCCGTGTTATGGATGCACTGCTTTACGGCGGCGACCGCGGAAAGATAATTTACGTTATAACCGAGCACCCTACCGAGCTTGCAGACAGCATAATGTCGCTTTTGGGACGCGGGGTGACCTTGCTTGATGCAGTTGGCGCCTACACAGGTACACAGCGAAAAATGCTTATGTGCACTGTGCGTAATAACGAGGCCTCGGCTGTGTGCAGGCTTGCCTCCGAGCACGATAATGGAGCTTTTATAATTGTGGGTGAAGCCGGTGTTGTTTTGGGCGAGGGCTTTAAAACCGAGAGCTGACACAACATTTATTACAGAGCCTTTAATCAACCCTTATGAGCTTGCCGCTCCGGTACAGGATTGATTTTTTAAATCCGTCACATTTGTTTTTTTGCCTAATTATTTGACTATTCCGTAATTTTATGCTATAATTTACGGTATGGAAAGCTTGAATTTTATTATTGCAAAAAATTTATCGGAGCTTCGGCGCAAAAATAAGCTTACTCAGCTTGAGGTGGCCGAAAAGCTCAATTATTCGGATAAGGCGGTTTCAAAATGGGAGCAGGGGGAGTCTCTGCCCGGAATAGAGGTTCTCTACAGGCTTTGCAAGCTGTACGGAGTCAGTCTCGATTACATAGTAGGGGAGGAAAAATCAAGGCCCGCTCGCGCAAAAGGCTCGCTCACTCAAAAGAGAAAACGCATAATAACACTTTTGTCCGTTTTGGGTGTTTGGCTTGCGGCAACCGTGTTTTTCATTTTCTTTCAAATTTTTTCTTCGTATGTGCTGTGGACACTCTTTTGCTGGGCCGTTCCGCTTTCTTTGGCAGTCGCCATAGTATTTGATGCTTTGTGGCACAAGGGCAGATTTCTGTTTGTGATTATTTCCGCTTTTATTTGGTCGCTGTTGCTTTGCTTTTGTCTGCAATTTTTCAATTACGGCATTTGGCCGCTTTTGTGCATAGGCATTCCTTTGCAGCTTGCAACAGTGCTTTGTGCTCGGCTTGTAAGGCCGTCTGCCGATGGTGAAAACGAGGAGGCTTGATTTATGCTTAAGCTCGGTAACGATTGGGATGCTTTGCTTGCCGATGAATGGCAAAAGCCGTATTATGCAAAGCTTCACGAATTTTTAAAGTCGGAGTATTCCACCACACGTGTTTATCCCGATATGTACGATATTTACAACGCCCTGAAATATACCTCCTTTGCCGACACACGCGTTGTTATAATAGGTCAGGACCCATATCACGGTCGCGGGCAGGCACATGGGCTTTGCTTTTCGGTGAAAAAGGGTGTGCCGCTGCCGCCGTCACTTGTGAATATTTATAAGGAAATAAGCGACGATTTGGGTGTAACTATGCCCGAGCACGGTGAACTTACCGGCTGGGCACGCCAGGGTGTGCTGCTGCTTAACACCGTGCTTACGGTGCGCGAGGGTCAGCCCAACAGCCATAAGGATAAGGGCTGGGAGCAATTCACCGATAGGGTTATATCTGAGCTTAACCGAAAGGAAACACCGGTTGTGTTTTTGCTTTGGGGTGCAAATGCCGAAAAAAAGGCACGCATAATTACAAATCCCTTGCATAAAAAGCTCATAACCGTTCACCCGAGCCCGCTTTCGGCTTACAGAGGCTTTTTCGGTTGTCGGCATTTTTCGGCAACAAACAGAATTTTAACCGAAAACGGCTTGTCACCCATAAAATGGGATGAGCTTTAAAAGAAGATAAATCAAACTTAACATTTGATTTAATCGGTAATTTTAATTCTATAACAATTAAAGCCCCGCGGTTTTGCCGCGGGGCTGCTTGCGTGTCGGGAGTATTGATATTATATATCCTGATTTTGAACAGCGGAGCATTTCCGATGCTTCTCTGGGGACTGAGGA
>CAZKUO010000067.1:0-3748 GCA_964555975.1 uncultured Ruminococcus sp.
GATTTTTCAAAAAGCACGAAATTTTGTTTGCCAAAATCTGATGACCGGCATCATTGGGGTGCAGGCCGTCGGGCATATATTTTTCGCGAATAAGTGGAATTGCGGGTTGAAGACCGCTCTCGGCAAAAAGGTCAAGCACTGGCAGGGAATAATACTCGGCAACCTCTCTGATTATATTAACATACTCTTTAAGCGTGCCAACCGGGGATGGCTTATTGTCGCCGCACGGACTATCCTCATTTGAACGGTGCAAAGGCGTTAAAACAACTATCGGCACGTTAGGATATTTTTCAATAAGAGCGGTGTAAAGGCAATGCAGTGCCCCGTAAAAGGTATAGGGTGTGCGGTCGGAAAAGCTGCCTATGGGCGCATCGCCGTGGCCGAAATCGTTTGTTCCGCCGAAAACAACCACAACGTCCGCATCGGCATCCATTTCGGGAACACGGGAAATATAATCCCTATCATATTCACTTTCGGAAGAAACCCTTTGCCTTGCAATTCTTGTACCGCCTATACCGTAATTTTGGCATATTGCGCCGTACTCCTTTTCAATAAGCATTGTGAATTTCTTATCCGGACCCGAGGTGCCCGAGCCGTGAGTAATACTGTCACCCAAAAAGTTTATCTTGGTTCCCTGAAGCTCCATACTCTTACCTCCGAAGTATTTATAATGTAATTGAATTATAGCATTATTTTTGCGACAGTCAAGAGAAGCCGACACAGTATTCACATTTTATTAACAAAAAACAATTTGAAATGCTTTATACTATATGTCAGCTAAAGTCAAACTCAAGAAAGGTGATATTTAATGCGTACCAGACAGTTTAAATCCGAATCCAAAAAGCTTATGGATATGATGATAAATTCAATATATACCCATAAGGAAATTTTCTTGCGTGAGCTTATTTCCAATGCAAGCGATGCACTTGATAAGCTCTATTTCCGCTCACTCACCGATAATTCGGTGGGTATTGCCCCCGATGACTTTGAAATTCGGCTTGTGGCCGATAAAGAAGCCCGCACCCTTAAAATAATTGATAACGGCTGCGGTATGACCGAGGAGGAGCTTGACAAAAACCTCGGCACAATTGCAAAATCCGGTTCGCTTGCATTTAAGCAGGAAAACGAAAAAAAGGATAATGTGGATATTATAGGTCAGTTCGGCGTGGGCTTTTATTCGGCCTTTATGGTAAGTGACCGTGTAACGGTTGAAAGCCGCGCCTTCGGCTCGGACGAGGCCTTTTGCTGGAGCTCCTCCGGGGCAGAGGGCTACACCGTTGAGCCCTGCGATAAGGAAACGGTGGGAACGGTTGTCACCCTGCATATAAAGGAAAACGCGGGGGATGAGAATTACGATGAATTTCTCGACCAATACAGGCTGAGTGCTCTTGTTAAAAAGTATTCGGATTATATTCGTCACCCCATACGTATGGATTTTGTAACCCGCGAGCCTATAGAAAAGCCCGAGGGAGCTGAGGACGCACCTACCGAGTACAGGGACGTAACCGAAAACCGCACACTCAACAGTATGATTCCGCTTTGGAAAAAATCCAAAAGCGAAATCGGCCCGGATGAATACAATACCTTTTATAAGGATAAATTTTACGATTACACCGAGCCCGCACGCGTAATACACACCAAAACAGAGGGTCAGGCCACATATTCGGCCCTTATGTTTATCCCGAAGCACCCGCCCTTCGATTATTACACAAAGGAATACGAAAAGGGGCTTCAGCTCTACTCAAAGGGCGTGCTTATTATGGATAAGTGTGCCGAGCTTTTGCCGGATTATTTCAGCTTTGTTAAGGGTCTTGTTGACAGTGAGGACCTTTCGCTTAATATCTCACGCGAAACCCTCCAGCACGACGGACAGCTTAAGCTGATTGCAAAAACGCTTGAAAAGAAAATACGAAGTGAGCTTGAAAAAATGCTTAAGGATGAGCGCGAGGCCTACGAGGAATTTTTCAAGGCCTTTGGCATACAGCTTAAATTCGGTGTTTACAACGATTACGGTATGAACAAGGAAAGCCTTAAAAATCTGCTCATCTTCCGTTCCTCACGCGAAAAGAAATACACCACCCTTAAAGAATATACCGACCGTATGGCAGAGGGGCAGGAAAGCATTTACTATGCCTGCGGTGAGACAGATGAAAAGATTGAAATGCTGCCCCAAACCGATGCCGTGCGCGACCGCGGCTACGAAATACTTTACCTTACCGAGAATGTTGACGAATTTGCAATTAAAATGCTCGGTGAATACGAGGGTAAAAAATTCGTTAATATTTGCGATGATGATTTAAGCCTTGACAGCGAGGAAGAAAAGAAAGCGCTTGAAGAAGAAAACGCCGCCTCGGAGGATATGCTTAAGGAAATGAAGGAAAGCATAGGCGATAAAATCAATTCGGTTCGCTTTACAAACAAGCTTAAGGAGCATCCGGTTTGCTTAACAAGCGAGGGCGGAATTTCGCTTGAAATGGAGAAGGTGCTTAATTCAATGCCCGGGTCCGACGGCAACAAGGTCACAGCGCGCCTTGTGCTTGAAATAAATGCCTCCCACCCGATAGCCGAAAAGCTTAAAGCACTCTACGGCAGCGATAAGGAAACGCTTAAGAAATATGCCAAGCTGCTTTACGGCGAAGCCTGCCTTATAGGCGGAAAAAGCGTTCCGGACCCCGCAGAGCACAGTGCACTTGTTTGCGAGCTTATGACAAAATAATCATCGGATTATTCTCACTTGCCTACGCTTTCAAGAAAAATATTCACGGGGGAAAAGCCGTCAAGCAGATATTCCCATTCCTCCCTCAATTGTCTGGCGGCTCCCTCTGCCCTTGCTACAGGAACGGATATTACCGCCCTGCTTTCACCTGCCAGTGACAGCAGCGTACCGTGCAGTGCGGCTGTTACCGATTTAAGCGCGCGGCTTTGCCCGATTTCGCACAGGCCAACGGTTATTTGCCCCTCCCCTGCCGTTACGGTGATTTCACCGTTTTCACCGCATTCCGCGGCAGAAAGCAGCAAAAGCGCCGTGAGCAGTCTGCGGTTAACAAGCACACTTCCCCCGCCCGCAAGTCTTACACGAAGCCGCCGTCCGTGTTTTAAAAGCAAAATAACGGCGGCCCCCAACAGTGAATCGGCAAACGGCAGAATATCAAGCGGCTCTGCCTCACGTGATATAAGCGCCTCGCAAAGCATCACGGCCTTAAGTCGGTGCAAAATTTCGGCGGTAGAGCCGTCTTGCAAAGCGCTGTTTTGCAAATGAAGCCGCAATGCAGCCAAATAACGCTCCTGCGGATTCGGCAAAAATATCATAATAATAACCTCCGTACGTAAGGTTATTATGCCAATTTATCCAAAAAATAAAAAAATTGTTAAAGATTAAACAAATAACTTGAAAAAGCTTGTCAAATGGTTTAAAATAGAAGCTGTAAATTATTTAGGAGGTTTTTCCAATGGTAAAAGTTGCTATTAATGGTTTTGGCCGTATCGGCCGTCTCGCTTTCCGCCAGATGTTCGGTGCCGAGGGTTATGAGATTGTTGCTATCAACGATCTTACAAGCCCCGCTATGCTCGCTCATCTTCTCAAGTACGATTCCGCTCAGGGCAGATACGCTCTTGCGGATACCGTATCAGCAGGTGAGGACAGCATCACCGTTGACGGCAAGACCATAAAGATTTATGCCGAAAAGAACGCCGCAGATCTTCCTTGGGTCGAAATTGAGTTAGATGAAGAATTTAGGAACTTTATTAT
>CAZKUO010000067.1:3758-6553 GCA_964555975.1 uncultured Ruminococcus sp.
TGTTGTTCTCGAGTGCACAGGCTTCTACTGCTCAAAGGATAAGGCTCAGGCTCACATTGATGCAGGTGCCAAAAAGGTTGTTATTTCCGCTCCCGCAGGCAAGGATCTTAAGACCATCGTTTACAGCGTAAACGAAAAGACCCTCACCGCAGAGGACAAGATTATTTCAGCCGCTTCCTGCACCACAAACTGCTTGGCTCCCATGGCTGATACTCTTAACAAGTATGCACCCATTCAGAGCGGTATTATGACCACCGTTCACGCCTTCACCGGCGACCAGATGGTTCTTGACGGTCCTCACAGAAAGGGCGATCTTCGCCGTGCACGTGCAGCAGCCGTTAACATCGTTCCCAATTCCACCGGTGCTGCAAAGGCAATCGGCCTTGTTATCCCCGAGCTCAACGGCAAGCTTATCGGCTCTGCTCAGCGTGTTCCGGTTCCGACCGGCTCCACCACTATCCTTGTTGCCGTTGTCAAGGGCAAGGATGTTACCGTTGAAGGCATCAATGCCGCTATGAAGGCTGCTTCAAGCGCTTCCTTCGGCTACACCGAGGAGCCGCTCGTATCCTCCGATATTATCGGCATCACCTACGGTTCACTTTTCGATGCTACTCAGACCATGGTTACAAAGATTGATGATGACACCTATCAGGTTCAGGTTGTTTCTTGGTATGACAATGAAAACAGCTACACCAGCCAGATGGTTCGCACAATTAAGTACTTCGCTGAAATCTAATTTGATATTTAGTTCGGCGCCCGTCTGCGAAAGCGGCGGGCGCTGTTTTTTTCAAAAAAGGAACATATTTTAAATGATAAACAAAAGCCCCGATATTTTTGACAGAATTATAGCTCTGCCGCCCTTTAAAATATTTGAGCCGTTTTATAAAAAGCATAAGGTATTTTTGCTTTATGCCCTGTTCGGCGCTCTCACGGCGCTGGTGAGCATTGGCTCATACAGGCTTTTTTGTGTTGTCTTTAAATTCGATGAGCTTGCCGCAAACCCGCTTTCCTGGGTGTTGGCGGTTTCGGTGGCTTACATCACAAACCGAAAATGGGTGTTCCACAGCCTTGCAAAAACCCGCAGGGCCGTATTAACCGAAATGCTCGGCTTTTTTTCGGCACGCGGGCTGACCCTTATTATTGAGGAGCTCATAATTCTGATTTTTGTCACGCTTCTTCAATTTGACGGGCTTGCGGTTAAAATCGCGGCACAGGTAGTTGTAATTTTGCTGAATTACATTTTCAGTAAGCTTTTAATATTTCGGGTAACAAAAAAATAAAAGCATCTCGGCATAACAGCTTCGGGATGCTTTTATTTTTTTGAACAGACGATGGCTTATAAAATTATCAGCTCGGCTATAAAAACAGCAGCGCAAGAGCAAATTGCCACTCCGAAAAGGCTAACGCCGAAATAGGCAAGCAAAATTCCCACCGCGAGTGCCAGCACACCCGACCAAACGCTTTCGGTAGCTTCGAGTATTGTGGGAAAGGTCATCACGGCAAGTGTTACATACGGTACATAGTAAAGGAATGAGCGTAGTGTCGGGTTGGTTATTTTCTTTCTTATAACCGTAAGCGGGAGCACGCGTATCAGGTAGGTGACACCCGCCATTACCGCTATGTAAATATAAATGCTATGCTGCATTTTCATCCTCCTTTACGGGAAAAAGAATTGCCGCCGCAAGGGCTATGACAATTGTAAGCACAATAATTTTAATACCGTCGGACATATTTTTCAATATCGGCAATTTTGAAAAAACAAAGCTCGCCGCCATTGAAACTGTCACAAGCACGGCTATAATCCGGCTCTTTTTTGCGGGCGGAATTATTATTGCCAAAAACATACCGTAAAGCCCTACGCTTAACGCACTTACCACCCGCAGCGGAAGTGCATTGCCCATTATTACGCCGAACAGCGTGCCGAAAGCCCACCCGGGAATTGAAATCGTCATAGCACCGTAGCTGTAAAACGGATTTAAATTGCCGTCAACCGAAACTGAAATACCGAATATCTCATCGGTCACATCAAAGGCTATAAGCATACGGTGAAGCAATGAGGTTTCCGGTGCTATTTTTTGACTTAAAGCACAGGACATAAGCAGGTACCTTGCATTTACAATAAGCTCTGTAAGGGCAAGCTCGGAATAAGCCGCCCCCGCCCCTATAAGTGTAAAGCCCGCATAGCCCCCCGCCGAAGCATTGGTAAGTGCGGCGGTTACAAAGGCATCCCACGCACCGAGACCCGCCCTTTTGGCGGCTATTCCCAGTGTAAAGGCTACCGCAAAATAGCCGAGAGCTATCGGAAGCCCGTCTCTTAAGCCCTTTAAATACTGCTTTCTGTTTTCTGACATTTTCAAATACACGCCTATCGAATATATTGCATTTTAAAATCCCGCTTTTTTACAAAAACGGGATTTTTGCGTAAAGTAAGTAAAAATATATTTGCGCAAGAATTTATTTCCTCGAAAAAGCCGACAAGTAAAAACAAGTCGGCTTTTCTGGCTGGGGCGGCGAGATTCGAACTCACGAATGCAGCAGTCAAAGTGCTGTGTCTTACCGCTTGACGACGCCCCAAAGACATATAACGGGTTCATTGTAGCATAAATGCATTGAATTTGCAAGCGTTTTTTCAAAAAAATTACCCTGTGCTTTCTCACAGACAAATGCAAAACGAAAATCCGTCCTCAAGAGAGAACGGATTTTCATTTTGGCAGGGGCAGAAGGGATCGGTCTCGCCTGCCGGCGCGGTCGGTTCTTCTGCACACAACGAGTGCAGAGGTCTCCACAGGAGACCC
>CAZKUO010000068.1:0-6101 GCA_964555975.1 uncultured Ruminococcus sp.
TGCGGTCGGCGTTGCCGTCCGCTGTGAGCCGAGTCGAGTGCCTACAAAGGCACCGACTCTTTCACCTGCTTGATTTTCGACCTATCGAAAATCGGGGAAAACGCCCGAAAAGCTGTTATGTTTTTTTCTTCTGCAAAACACGCTCGAAACAAGGCGTGTTTTGTGGTCTGTGGGTGTTTCCCCG
Organism: uncultured Ruminococcus sp.; assembly: GCA_964555975.1. Taxonomy (GTDB): domain Bacteria; phylum Bacillota; class Clostridia; order Oscillospirales; family Acutalibacteraceae; genus UBA737. The sequence continues at coordinate 185 of CAZKUO010000068.1, forward strand.
ACTTCTCCGTAAAATCGCCACACAGGGCGACACGGTGGCTTATACGGGGATAAAAAAGACCACAGGCTTTTCACCTATGGTCTGCATAAATCATTCGGTTTTACATTGTCATTTGCGGCGTATCACCATTTGGATTTTGTTCTTCCGCAATTGAAATATATTCATTAAGGCGCTGTGTTTCAAGCTTTGCGAGCATCTCCGCAAATGGAGCGAGATCTCCGTTTACGGCATAAGTTTCCAATGCTTCGAAATATTCAAGGCGAGAGTTCTTATCAATAGATATAGGAAGGAAGCCGTTTGATAACAGTTGATAGTTCATTATCATTCGGGAAGTTCTTCCGTTGCCGTCTGTAAACGGATGGATTCGCACGAACTCGGCGTGTGTCCATGCTGCCAATTCAATAGCGTTTAAATCGTTTTTATACGGTAAATCCGCAAAAAAGTTTTTGATTTGACGGTACATTTCACTCGGTACGGGCGGCTTGTGACCTGCACCTGTTATGCGAACTTCTACATTACGGTACACGCCGCCGACCTGAATGTTTTCCATGAGCAGTGCGTGGATATCCTTGACGATATTTTCACCAAGCGGTTTGCCCTCGGCAACTCGATCTTGCACATACGCAAAGGCTTTGGCATGATTTGCAACCTCATATATTTCACGGAGCATTTTTCCGCCGACCGAGAGACCGTCCTCGATAATCGCTTTAGTTTGAATCAGTGTCAGAGTGTTTCCCTCTATGGCGGTGGAATTGTGTGCGTATTCGATATTAAAACTGTTATCGAAACCGGACAAGACTTCAGCCGGTAATTGCGCACGTCTTTCGGCAACAGTATTCTTTAACTGTAAAAGCATTTTATAATCCATTTCTGCTCACCTCACTTTAGATTTAGATTATTTGTTATTATACCATATTTCAAAGGCAATTACCTTGTGCAGCAAAGCTGCACAGCACAACCTTCGGTTGTGCGAAATATGGTGAAACATCGTAAAACAAAAATCCTTGATTTTCCGCACTAAAAGTGCGGGTTGCCGTAAAACGGCAACTGTTTTAAAGATATTATACCACGACATAGGAAAAAAATCAAGGCGAACCGTTTGGTGTCACAAAATGTTCGGTTTCATCTCAGTGATTTTATTTTGTATCCTGACTACCAACGCCCACGCCAGAAGAAGGAGAAGGTTTCGGTTTCCTAATCGGTGCCGCAGATTTTGGAGTGTTGCCGGATTTCATTTCAATAAATTCACGCACTCCGGCAGGGACGGTTTTCGTGTAGAGTGTTTCAAGTGAGCGTTCAAGCTCTGATTCTACCTGTGTGCCTTTCTGCGACAAATACATTTTCAGTGCGGAGAGCTTTTCCTCGTCAAAGGAAACGGTTATTGTTGTTTTTTTCATTTCTATTCGTCCTTTCACATAATTTGTGCTTGTGTATTATCTCTATAGCCAAGTTCGGTATCGTTTAATATGGTTTGACCGTTATTGTAGTCTTCCACCATCTTTTCCGCTTCGGTCTGTCGGTGAGTTTCATCGTACCAAGATGATTCCATTGCATCTATGGTCTTGTCTATGCTTTTCGGATTCACACGCTCGGAATAATATTCCGCCGCTTCGAGAAATGCTTCACGGCCGTGCTTTTTATATATTCCGTGAATAGATTTAATTTTACCTGACATGGTTTGCACAGCAACTGATCTTCTTGATTGTATTCGGTAGTACATCCGTAGTGCTGTGCTTTTCGTTGCATTTCTTCTTGATAAATTGTCATAATTACCTCCGTGTTTTTTTAAAATGGGTATAAAAAAAGCACATGGAGCTTTAACTTTCCATGTGCAAGTTAGGATTATCTATTGATTATGTCGGTTCGAATGGTATACGAATATGATTTCAGCCTTTTGGCATCTATAAAACTATCTTGAAAAAATTCTTTCCAAATATGCGAAAAAGCCCGATAAAATCGAGCTTTTTCTTTGGGCATCTATTTTGTTACCCTTTTATGGCCCGCCCGAAGGGATTCGAACCCCTGTTCTTCAGAATCGGAATCTGCTGCGTTATCCAGCTGCGCCACGGGCGGATATCAAGGGCGGCAAGCCGCCCATAGATTTAATATTTAATTTTCATAGCCACCGGGATTGTTCTTTTGCCAACGCCAGGTATCCTCGCACATTTCCTTAATTCCGTACTGTGCTTTCCAACCGAGTACATTAAGTGCTTTATCGGCATTGGCATAAACCTCATCGGGGTCGCCGGGGCGCCTTGGATCTATAACATAAGGAACCTCTACGCCTGTTGCCTCAACAAAAGCATCTCTCAATTGCAGCACGCTTACACCGTTGCCCGTGCCCAAATTAAAGGCTTCACAGCCGGTGTTTTTAAGTGCCCAGTCAATAGCCTTAACATGGCCCACAGCCAAATCTACCACGTGAATGTAATCACGCACGCCGGTGCCGTCAATCGTTTTATAATCGTTACCGAAAACGTGCAGCTTTTCAAGCTTACCAACGGCAACCTGTGAAATATATGGCATAAGATTGTTCGGAATACCCTTCGGGTCTTCACCTATAAGGCCGCTTTTGTGAGCACCTATCGGGTTGAAATAGCGGAGCAGTGCAATGCACCAGCCCTTATCCGCCACATAGAGGTCACGTAAAATTTCCTCTATAAAGTACTTTGTTCTGCCGTAAGGATTGATTGCGCCGAGCGGCATTCCCTCAACAAGCGGCATTTCGGTGGCAACACCGTAAACGGTGGCCGACGAAGAAAATACAATCTTCTTAACATTAAATTCATTCATAACCTCAAGCAGGGCTATTGTGCTTATAAGGTTATTATCGTAATACATAATCGGTTCTCTTACCGATTCTCCTACCGCCTTAAGGCCTGCAAAATGAATGACGGCCTCTATTTTGTTCTCACCGAAAATTTTGCGAAGTGCGGCTTTATCGCGAACATCTTCCTTGTAAAATTTAATTTTTTTGCCTGTTATTTTTTCAACTCGCGCAAGGGATTCGCTGCTGCTGTTATCAAGATTGTCGATAACTATTGCATCATACCCCGCATTCACTATTTCAAGGCAGGTATGGCTGCCTATGTAGCCTGCGCCGCCCGTTACCAAAATTGACATAGAAATCACCCTATCCTTTCATGCCGGCATAAATCAAATACACCGCATAATATGATATATCAAAATAAAGCTTTTGTCAAGTGCGGAAGTGCCTGTTAAAGCGATTTCAGCGCCCTTCAAGGTTCCCGAGCTGACTTATGGCGGAGGTTATTGTTTTTTCAAGGGCTTCCCTGCCGTACTTATCTACCTCGGCCTTGTTTTTCTCACCGTGGGTAAGGCATCCGGCTCCGCCGATACAGCCGCCCGTGCAGGCCATTCCCTCAATAAAGTTGGCGTTGCCGATTTTTTTCTGCGCCTTTATAAGGGCAACCTTGCAGGCCTCTATTCCGTCACAGGAAACGCCGTTAAGCTCGAAATCGTTTATTCCCTGCTCCTTAAGCGCCTGTGCAACAGCCTCGGCAAGACCGCCGCAGCGGGCAAAAATTCTGCCGAAGTAGGAGGCGTTATCAAGCACATCCTCACCAAGCTCGGTTATTTCAATATCCTTGCTGTCAAACAAAGCCTGAAGCTCCTCAAAGGTGATTACACAGTCAATATACGGCCGCACCTCTTCCTTTTGAAATTCCATCTTTTTGGCAGTGCAGGGCCCTATAAACACAACCTTTGCTTCCTTGTCGTTTTCCTTAATGTATTTGGAAATTGTGGCAGCGGGAGAAAGATTGTGTGAAACATTATCGGCAAGCTCGGGGAACTGCTTTTGCACATAGCTTACAAAGGCCGGGCAGCAGGAGCTTGTTAAAAAGCCCTTTTCGGCAAGCTCACGCGATTCTGCATAGGCCACCATATCGGCGCCGAGAGCCGCCTCAACAACCGTGTGAAAGCCGAGTGCTTTAATTCCCGATATAACCTGACCGAGCTTTGCATAGGTAAACTGACTTGAAATAGAGGGTGCGACAACGGCGTAAACCTTGGCACCGCTTTTAAGCATTTCCACGGCTTCGAGTATAAACGATTTATCGGTTATTGCGCCGAACGGGCACTGATAAACACACGCCCCGCAGGAAATGCATTTATCGTTATTTATTCTTGCCGCCTTTGAATCCGTCATAGATATTGCGTTCACCTTGCAGGAGCTTACGCACGGACGCTTAAAATTGATTATGGCGCTGTAAGGGCAAACCTTGGCGCACTGACCGCATTCCACGCATTTTGATTTATCTATATGTGCCTTCTGCTGGCTGTCAAAGGTTATTGCACCGCGGCGGCAAACATCCTCACAGCGGTGCGCAAGGCAACCTCGGCAGGCCTCGGTCACGTCATAGCCACCCATAGGGCATTCATCGCAGGCAATTTCAATAACCTCTATCACGTTCGGGTTTTCCTTATCCCCGCCCATTGCAATTTTAATACGCTCCTCCAAAATGGCGCGTTCCTTATAAACACAGCAGCGCATTGTGGGTTCATCACCCGGAACTATTTTTTTCGGAATATCAAGCATATTTTCAAGCAGTGTTCCGTTCCAGGCTTCGCGCGCAACCTCACGCAGAACCTTATATTTCAAATGCTGAACCTTTGTGTCGAATTTTCTGAGCTTCATTGCTGATGATCATCCTTTGCTAAATGAAAAAAATTTAAAAATAGCTTACCTTTATCCGCTTGCCCATTTTTTTAAGGCACTCGGACAGCTCGGTTACAAGCTGCATTTTTATGTTGAAGTTAATGGGCAAATCCGGGTTTTGGTGAGCGGGATTGATTGCCTTGCCCACAAAAAAGCTTATATCGGTAGCCTCCTCGAAAAGAAGACGGCATATAAGCGAGGCCCCGTCTCTTTTGGTGCCCCATTGCGAATAGCTTTCGTTATTATCAAGGTAATCCTTTGCATAGGAAAGCACCTTGTTCACCGTTATTACACCCTCGGTAACAAGATCCACGCCCTCAAGCTCGGCAATGGGCGGCACATCCTTATCAATAAATTCAAGCTTGGGCTTTAAGGGCTTGCCGAGATAATTTGCCGCAATGCCCGAGGTTGTTCCGCCGCAAATAATGTGTTTGCCCTCCTTTGAGAAAAAGAGGGACATCATTTTATTGCAATCATCCCTGTTTGAGGGTGGGCCGAAAAGCAAATTCATAGGCTCGCGCTTTCTTATTTTCACAACACAGGCGGTGGCATCATCACCCGGCTTTTCACCGTAGAGCCTGTTACATTCATCTATAAGAATTGTGGAAAGTGTTTTCGCGGTGTAGCCCACGGGATAAAAGGTTTTCATAAATTCCACAATATCCTGCCGTTCCCACCCGAAATTGTATTCGGTGCCAATGCCCGCGTGCGGGCAACCGTCACTCATAAGCACAAACAAATCGTCCTCACGGAGATATATGTGTGAGCTGTAAATCTTTTTACCCTCTATATTCAGCTCGGTTTTAGGATAATCGTATTCCTCGCCGTCACGCAGAAGCACTGCAAGAGGGTTATCATACTGAATAAGCTCGGCCTCGTTGCTTCCCACAATGCGCAAAATAGTAAAGGTGGAGTAAGCCACCTTTCTTACCGAGCAAACCGGCAGGGTTGCCGCAATGGTTTTCACACAATCCTCCAATGTAAGCCCCGCGGCGATCATTGTTGAAATGATTTTTGAGGTCAGCGTGGACAAAATGCTTGCCTTAACCCCGCTCCCGAGGCCGTCGGCCAGCACCACCACGGTAGAGCCGTCCTCCTGCTCAACCACATCTATATGGTCACCGCAAAGCTCCTCGCCCTCATGAAAAATGCTGCGGTAGCCTATATCCGCACAAAGATTATTCATCGTTATGACCATTCCTTTCCGCTGTGCGGAAGGCACAAAAAGGCATGAAA
>CAZKUO010000069.1:0-5853 GCA_964555975.1 uncultured Ruminococcus sp.
AGAGATAATTTAAGTTTCTTAACAAAACTACCCCTCAGTCTCGCTTCGCTCGACAGCTTCCCTGACAAGGGGAGCCTAATTTTTCGCTTCGCGACATCTTTTATAAGGCTTTCGGGCATATATTTGCAATAAAAGCATTTCATCACAGCTATAAAATAAGATTATACATTTAAGGTATTTTCGGCGGATATTGCGGAATAATAGCCGTGGTGGGTGATACGGTTGCCGAAGCAAGCTGATGATTATAAAATAGCTTTGCCCTCTGCGGAGCTTGAAAAAAACATAGCCTTTTTTAAGGAAATATTTAAAAATGATGCAGTGCTGCGAATGAAAAGGGTGACTGTAAGCGGGACTTACAGCTATTCCTGTGCACTGTTTTATATGGATGGTATGGCAAATGTAAGGCTGTTGAACGAATCGATAGTAAAGCCTATGCTTTCGGTTTCAAACCCGAAAACAGAGGAAAAGCTTACCGATTATATAAAGAATCAGGTGTTGTTCGCCTGCGAAACCACAAGCACACGCACGGTTTCGGATATGCTGCGGGCCGTGCTTTACGGGGACACACTGCTGCTAACCGACGGCACAAAAGAAGCAATAACCGTAAACACAAAGGGCTGGCGCACCCGCGGCATTTCAGAGCCTGAGGACGAACGGATTTTACAGGGCCCGCGTGAGGGCTTTGATGAGGCCGCAATGCTTAATCTTGCAATGATACGCCGCAAGCTTTTAACGCCTGATTTATGCACCGAGCTGTTGCGAATAGGGCGGCGAAGCGATACCGTTGTTTTTATATGCTATCTCGGCTCCTTGGTTGATGCTTCTTTGCTTTCGCGCCTTAAGGATAGGCTTGCCGGAATAGATATAGACGGCATACTTGATACCAACTATATTGCCGAGCTTATAAGGGATAAGCCGCATTCACTGTTTAAAACCACGGGAACCACCGAGCGGCCCGATGTTGTTGCGGCGCGGCTTTTGGAGGGGAGAATTGCCCTTGTGGTGGACGGAACCCCCGTGGTGCTCACGCTGCCCTACCTGTTTTCGGAAAATTTTCAGTCGGACGAGGATTATTATTTAAATTACACGGTAGCCTCTGTCGGGCGAATACTGCGGTATATTTGTTTTTTTATTGCAACAAGTATTCCTGCGCTGTTTATTGCCGCCACAACCTTTCATAAGGAGCTGTTGCCGACCTCGCTTGCAATCACCGTTACACGGCTGCGCGGCGGAGTGCCTTTTTCGGCCTTTGCGGAATGTCTGCTGCTTATATTGGTTTTTGAAATTCTGCGCGAGGCGGGCGTGAGAACCGCACAAAGCCTTGGGCACGCACTGAGCATTGTTGGCGGCCTTGTTGTGGGGCAGGCGGCGGTAGAGGCGGGAATAGTGAGTACACCCATGCTTATAATTGTGGCGCTTTCGGGTATTTCCGGACTTATGATACCGCGCCTTAAGGGGGCGGTGTTTTATTCGAGGCTCGGCTTGGTTTGCCTTTCGGCGCTGTTTGGGCTTTACGGATATTCAGTTGGGATTACCCTTATGCTGATACACATTTTCGAGCTTTCCTCCTTTGGAACGGACAGCACTTTGTCGCTTAGTGTGCCGAGCGGAAACAGCTTAAAGGATACGCTTTGGCGTTCATCCTGGCAAAATATGAAAACACGCCCGCTTTTTTGCGGCAACCGCACGCGAAAAGGGGGAGGGGAATGAAAAAGCTTTTGTATGCCGCGGCCGCCGTTGCGACAGCTTGTGTTTTTGCCGCAGGCGGACTTGGAAGAAGCATAAAAAACGACAGGCGTTTTACTGTTTCGGCCTTGGGGTTTGAAAAATGCGGAAACCAAATAGGCGTTACGGTTGAGGCTATAATCATAAATTCCGAGAGCGTTGAGGAAAAGCCGCGCTCGGCTGTGTTTTTTGCAGAGGACACCACAATAGACGGCGCACTTGAAAAAATTTCCGCAAAGCTTTCAAGGCCGATGCTTTTTGAACACTGCGGAATTATAGCTGTGGGTGACGCTATGACCGAGGAGCTTTTTTACGAAATATGTGAATACTGTATTTACGAAAACCGCATAACCGTTTCGGCTTATATTATTTCAACCGACAGCCCAAAAGAGCTTTTAAGCGGTGAGCCGCAGGCTTCGCTTGCGGTGGGGTATGATATAATGGGTATAATAGCACGGCAGGCGGCAGACGGCACATTTAAAAGCAGATCGCGCTGCTTTGAAGCAGTGCGTAGTATGGCCTGCGGCAATAAGCCTGTGCTGCCGCGATTTATAAGGGGTGAGGACGGTGCGGAATATGTATGCCACACCTGATTACAGGATTCACACTGCCTGCTTTGTTGCTCTTTTTACCGTAGGGAATGCGGTAATAACATTTCCGAAATCGGGCGGAGCCACCGCCACAGGCCTTGCGGCGGCGATTTTGGCGGCACTCGGCGCTTATTTTTTGTCACTTGCGGTTTCTCGCATTGCGGCGAGCAGGGAAGCGAGCCTTAAAAAAGCAATAAGAGTGCCGCTTTTGTTTTCGGTTGCGGCAATTTCGGCCTATTGTGCACTTGATTGCTTTATTGACTTTTGCGCCTTTGCCGATGCTCTGCTTTTGCCCGAAAGCCCGAATTTTGCAATTGCCGCACTGTTTGTATTTACATTGGTGTTGCTTTCGGCAAAGCCAAACGGTGTATTGATGAAGCTTGCACTGATTTTTGCGGCAAGCTTTGTTGTTGCCGTGCCGATTTTAGTTCTTATGACAGTAAAGGATTTTTCGGTTGCGGGGCTGTACACAGGCGGCGTCGAGGACATAAAAAGCGGCATATTCATTTCTGCCCGCAGTGTTGTTTTGCCTGCACTGCTTATACCGCCGTATATTTTAATTGAAAACAAAAACGCCCCCGAGGTTTCGGGGACGTGTGGCTTACTTTGCGGACTGGCAACCACCGCACTTTGTGTGCTTGACAGTCTTTTCCTTTTCGGCACAAGCCTTGCCGAAAAGCTTGCGTTTCCGTTTGCCACGGCTGTAAGCACGGTCACGGTGGGCACGCTTTTCACAAGAATGGATGGGCCTGTTTATTGCCTTTTCTTTATTTCCGCAGTAATGAAGTCGGTGTTTTGCATAAGGCTATGTGCCGCATTATTAAAGAAAATGCGGAGCATTATTTAAAGAAAAGCGGAAGCTTTTCAAGGAAAATAATATCATCACGGTCGGCGGCATCACCCTCGGCCAAAAATGCACAGGCCGCGGCCTCTGTTCCGCCCGCCTCTTTAACAAGCTCACGAACTGCCGCAAGTGATTCACCCGTGCTTATAACATCATCTATAATAAGCACTTTTTTGCCCTTCAGCAGTGCGGTTTCGCTTTCTCCGAGGAATAAATGCTGCTCATGCTGAGTTGTGATGGAAGTGACGTTAACCTCAAGCGGGTTGCGCATATACACCTTCATACCCTTGCGTGCAATTATGTAAGGTTTGCCTGTTTGACGGGCCATTTCGTATGCAATCGGTATGCTTTTGGCCTCGGGGGTCAAAATAACATCAAATTCCGGCAGCTTTTTACGGAGTGCCTCACAGCCCGCAATCGTAAGCTCAACATCACCGAAAATTATGAAAGCGGCAATATCAAGCTTGTCACTCACGGGGAATTTTTCAAGCTTTCTTTCAAGACCCGCGATTTTCATTGTATAATATTCTGACATTTATATCACCCTCGCTTATTGATTTTGTGCTCAGCCCGGAGGCCAGGCAAGATTTCTGCGTGCCAACAGGTGAAAATGCATATGATGAACAGTCTGGCCACCGTCCTCACCGCAGTTGTTAACAACGCGGTAGCCGTTTATAAGGTTTTCGCGCCTTGCGATTTCCGCAATTGCTTCAAAAACGCGGGCAACCTCAATGCTGTTTTCCGCCGTTATTTCATCTGCCGAGCCAATGTGCTTTTTGGGGATAACAACGGCGTGAAAAGGTGCCTGCGGAGCAATATCGGCAAAGGCATACACAAATTCATTTTCATATATTTTTGTGCTCGGAACTTCTCCGGACACAATCTTGCAAAACAGACAATCACTCATAATTTAACCGCCAATCTGTGATAAAATAATTTTTTCGGCTGCTGCCAAGGCTTCATTTATTTTTGAAGCATCCTTACCGCCGGCCATGGCAAGGTCGGGCTTGCCGCCGCCGTTGCCTCCGGCTGCTTTTGCCACTTCACGAACAATGTTGCCCGCGTGTGCACCTGCCGCCACTGCCTGTTTTCCGCAAGCGGCACAGAAGGTGAGCTTATCACCGCTTACCGCTGCAAGCACAGCCACAATATCGGGATTTTCGGCCTTAAGGGTATCGGCGGTGCGCTTAAGCTCGTCTGCCGAAGAACCGTCGAGCCGTGCCGAGCAAAGCTTAACACCCGCTACCGAAACGGCATTTTTGATTATTTCATCAATTTTTACGGCAGCTAACTTTGCTTCAAGCTTTTCAAGCTGCTTTTTAAGCTCTTTAATTTCGTTTACCTGCTGTTCGGCGCGTTTGGCAATATCTCCCCGAGAGCATTTAAGCACCTCGGCCGTTTCCGCAATTGCGGCACTTTCGGTTTCAATAAGCTTTAAAACATTGGTGCCCGTTACTGCCTCTATACGGCGCACACCCGAGGCTACGCTTGCCTCGGAAACAATTTTGAAAAGGCCGATTTTAGCAGTATTGTCAATATGTGTACCGCCGCAAAGCTCAATTGATCTCTCCGGCACGTTAACTACCCTTACAACATCACCGTATTTCTCTCCGAACAGGGCCATTGCGCCTAATTTTCTTGCTTCACCAATGGGCATTTCGGTGTTTTCCACGTCTATGCCGCTGAGAATGGCATCGTTTACATATTGCTCAACCGCTGCGAGCTCATCGGCTGAGAGTGCCGAAAAATGTGTGAAGTCAAACCGCACGGCACCTTCGTTTACAAGCTGACCTGCCTGCTCAACGTGCGTTCCGAGAACAGCGCGCAACCCCGCCTGCAAAAGGTGTGCCGCTGTGTGATTGCGACGAATGGCATTGCGGCGTGCAGTATCAAATTTAACGGTAACGGCATCGCCCACTGAAAGAGTGCCGCCCGCAAGCTTTACTCTGTGTGTGAAAACACCGCCGGGGGTTTTCTTTGTATCCTCAATAATTAAAAGCTCATCTGTGCCGCTTTTGCAAAGACAGCCCGTGTCACCAATCTGGCCGCCGCCCTCTGCATAGCAAACTGTTTTGTTAAGTACAACAATTGCACGACTTTCCTGCGGGGCAGTAAGGCAGTGCTCACCGTCAACCACTATATCGGTAACCACGGCCTCACATTTATTTTGAGTGTAACCCAAAAATTCGGTTGCCGAAACATTATCAAAATTAATACCGTCGCTGCTCCAGCTTTCACCGTCGCTTGATTTACGCGCGGTGCGGGCCTTTTCACGCTGTTGCTGCATAAGGGCGTTGAAGCCTTCTTCATCAACCGTCATACCCTTTTCGGCCAAAATGTCACGCGTTAAATCAAGTGGGAAGCCGTAGGTATCGTAAAGCCTGAAAGCATCCTCCCCCGAAAGCACACCGCCGTCGGCAGTGAGGGCATTGAGCATATTAAGCCCCTGGTCGATTGTTTTGTTAAAGGCCGCCTCCTCATTGGAAATAACCTTTTTAATGAGCTGCTCCTTTTCCAAAAGCTCAGGGTAGCCCGATTTGTTTTCGGCAATTACCGAATTTGAAAGCTCGCAAAGGAAAGGACCGTTTATACCGATAAGCTTACCGTGTCTTGCCGCACGCCTTATTATGCGCCTTAAAACATAGCCACGCCCCTCGTTTGAGGGAATAATGCCGTCGCTTATCATAAATACCG
>CAZKUO010000070.1:0-5450 GCA_964555975.1 uncultured Ruminococcus sp.
AATGTTTCAAAATCAAAAGGGGCAAAATCTCTTTGTTTATCAAATGCTGTGGCTCGCCTGTCAGCATCGGAATATAAGGAAAAATTCGTGCTAAAAGGCGGTATGCTGGTGGCGGCAATCGTTGGCCTTGACAATCGGGCGACGATGGATTTGGATACCACATTAAAAAATCTGCCCTTAACGCCCGATGCAATTCACCGAGCGTTGGAGCAGATTTGTGCCATTCCCTTTGATGATGGCGTGACATTTGAAATCAGAACAATCTCGCCAATTCGTGAGGATGATATTTACGGTGGTTACCGTGTTATGCTGAATGCAAAATCAGATACGCTTTTGACACCACTTAGCATTGATGTTTCCACGGGTGATGCAATTACGCCACATGCGGTGCAGTACAACTTCTCCGAGATTTTTGATGATGAGAAGTCCTACGAGCTGTGGGCGTACAATATCGAAACCGTCATGGCAGAAAAGGTGGAGACCATTCTGCGGCGTGGCGTGTTCAATACCCGTCCAAGAGATTTTTATGATGCTTACATTTTGGCAACGGCACAAAAATTTGATAAAGCCGTTTTTGCCGAGGCTCTTGCTGCAACAGCAAAACACCGTGGCACGGCAGAGCAGATTGCAGATATTCCAACAATCCTGCACAACATTGAGGAAAGCGCCGAACTGAAAACAATGTGGGAGAAGTACCGCAAACAATTCGCTTATGCAGAAAACATTGAGTATGAGCGTATTATTGAACTGCTGAAAACATTGGTGGGGTAAAAGCAAAAGGGTAAACAAAAATTCTCGCTACACCACTTGCAAAACAGAAGTGAATTGCTACCGACCGGAAATAATCCGCCGTTGTACGAATAGCTGAAATGAGGATGAAATCATGGAAATAAAAAGTAATAAAGAGAATATGATTATTGATTATAATCTGCTCTCAAATTCAAAGCTTTCTTTTTGCAAAAATACAAAAGCGAAATCAATATTTCACTATACATCTATTGGTGGCTTGCAGGGCATATTAAGCAATAAAACGCTCCGTTTTACAAATATACAATATATGAACGATAAAGATGAGATATTTGCAGGTTTGGATAGTATTTTAAAAGAATTAGAGCCGTCCGATGAAAACCGCAACAAATTGCGTTCGGCTTTTATGAATAACGGCACGCAAACATTTGTATGCTGTTTCTCGCTTGAAGACGATTCTCTTCCAATGTGGAATTACTACACGAAAGAAATTAACAATCAAGGCTACAATATCGAATTTGACAATGAAAAACTGATTGAAAGCATACTGAGAAATAATCCGTTGCTGGATGGCTGTGAAATCGCTTTTGGAAATGTTGATTACAGTAAAGATAACGATTCTGAATACAGCAGAATGATTATAGATGGAATTATGTTGTCAATGAAATTGTTAATTTCAAAGTTTCTTATGGCAGTAAAGGGTGGTTCTGTTAAACGATCTTCCAATATTGATGAAACTGTATTAAAAGATTTGGAAGAGAAGATCAGTCAATATAAGATAAAACAAGAATTAAGCGAGCTTCCCATATGTTCTTACAATGGTAAAAATTGCTCTTTTGAGAACACTACATCCGAAAGCTTTCTGTATTTTATAAAAAGGTATTGCTTTAGACAGGAAAAAGAATTCCGCATTGTTATCTCTGTTCCGGATAAACAGCTTTCAAAAATGGCAAATGCAGGTGTATATCGGTTTCGTATAAGCAATGGGGTGCTGATACCATATCTTGAATTAAAATTCTCGAAGAAAGTAGTGAAAAGCCTGACTATTTCGCCTACAGTTCAAAGTGATTTGGTTGAACAGAGCATACAAGATTTTATGCACTACTGTGATTATGACATACATGACTTTTCTACATTCATCAAACGTTCTAAAGTCCCTGTTAGATTTTAACATAGAAAAAATTTCATGATGGAAAATTTGTTTTGTCAACCGATAAAAATCAAGACGGATTTATTGACACGGGAACGAGAAAAATTGCCGTTTTCCTCGACACTCCCGAAAAAACAGTGTTATATATAGCAAATGCCGGACTCAAATTGACAAAACAATTTGAAACCGAGCTTGCATATATTTTTGTGACAACTAAAGAGATAATTTATTGAAAAATCCGGTGAATTATATTATAATAACAGTATAATATTTCGCTGCAATCGGGTTATTTTATAAAATCTTCGCTTTTGTAATTTTATAATCACCTCCGGCATATTCTGTAATACCGCATTACGGAGGTGAGGGCTTATATGTTTCGTTTCGGCAGGCTGTTAACGGCCGTTTTATCCATAGCGCTTATTGCCGCAGTTTGCTTTATATCCGAGGCAGAGAAAAAGGCCGTTCCCGCAAGTGCCGCACCCGCGGGAGCGGTGCAAATAATACTTGATGCCGGCCACGGCGGGTTTGACGGCGGTGCCGTAGCGAGCGACGGCACGGTGGAAAAGGATATTAACCTTAAAATCACACTGAGGCTCAGCGAGCTTTTAAGGCTTTTGGGCTTTGATGTTATTATGACCCGCGAAAGCGATTCTTCCACAGATGATGTGGAGAGCGATAAAATTTCGGTGCGCAAAAAAAGCGACCTTAAAAATCGCTTAAGGCTGATGTATGATTATCCCGAGGCGGTTTTTGTGAGTGTTCACCTTAATAAGTTCACAACCTCGGCGGCGGCCGGCTCACAGGTGTTTTACGGGCCGCGCTGCCCCGATTCAAGGCTGCTCGGTGAGTGCATACAGCAGGCTGTTGTGCGCCTGCTTCAGCCGGAAAACAAGCGAGTAAACAAGCAGGCGACCGACAGCACCTACATTCTTTCCAACGCGCCGATACCCGCCGTGATTGTGGAATGCGGATTTTTAAGCAACTCGGCGGAGCTTGCCCGACTTAAAGATGAGGACTACCAAAAGCAAATGGCGTTCGGAATTTTTTGCGGAATTATGGATTATTCAAATCGGGAATGACTGAAAGGTAAGGTAATAAAAAATGGCTTCAAAAAGCAAAACGGTTTTTATTTGCGGGGAATGCGGCTACGAAAGCCCGAAATGGATCGGCAAATGTGCGGGCTGCGGCGCTTGGAATACAATGCTTGAGGATGTGCGAGTGCCGCAAAAAAGCGTTTCGGCGGTGCGTGTGCCGTCACATAAGCTTTCTGCGGTGCCGCTTTCCGAAATTACCGCCGCGGACGAGCACCGCTTTGTTACGGGCATTTCCGAGCTTGACCGCCCTTTAGGCGGCGGCATAGTAAAGGGCTCGGTGGTGCTGCTTTCGGGTGACCCCGGCATAGGAAAATCCACAATACTTTTGCAAATATGCAATGCCCTACAGCAAAGGCTTAAAATACTTTATGTTTCGGGTGAGGAGTCGGCCGTGCAGATAAAGCTGAGGGCCAAGCGCCTGGGTGTTGAAAGTGAAAATGTATCGGTGATGACCGAAACCGACGTGCAAACGGTTTGCGAATACATTAATTCCGCCCGACCCGATATTGTTATGATTGATTCCATACAGACCATGCAGCACGCAGATATATCCTCCGCCCCGGGGAGCATTGTGCAGGTGCGCGAGGCCACAAATTTGCTTTTGCGCACGGCAAAGGAGCTTGATATACCCGTATTTATTGTGGGTCATGTAAACAAGGGCGGCGATATTGCGGGACCGAAGGTTATGGAGCACATTGTTGATACGGTTATGTATTTTGAGGGGGAAAGAAACCAATCCTACCGCATTTTGCGGGCTATAAAAAACCGCTTTGGCTCAACAAACGAAATAGGCGTTTTTGAAATGACCGAGGCGGGGCTTACGGAGGTTGAAAATCCCTCGGCTATGATGCTTTCGGGCAGAATGAGCGATGTTTCGGGCGGTTGCATTACCTGTATTACCGAGGGCACGCGTCCCATTCTTGCAGAGGTGCAGGGGCTTGTTGCGGCAAGCGGCTTCGGCAATGCGCGCAGAACCTCTGCCGGCTTCGATTACAACCGCCTGAACCTATTGCTTGCCGTGCTTGAAAAAAGGCTCGGGCTTATGTTTTCTAATTTGGATACCTACATAAATATTGTAGGCGGAATAAGGCTTGATGAGCCCGCCGCCGATTTGGCGGTTGCCATGTCGCTTGTGTCGGCATTGCGTGATATTGCCATAGATGAAAGCACGGTTGCGTTCGGTGAAATAGGGCTTTCGGGTGAGCTGCGCAGTGTACCGAGAGCACAGTCACGCGTGAGCGAGGCGGCGAGAATGGGCTTTAAGCGCTGCATTTTACCCGCCGCCTGCCTAAAGCAGCTCACTTCCGTCCCCGAGGGAATTAAGCTTATCGGGGTTAAAAGGCTTTCCGAAGCAACGGCCCTTATTAAGTGAGGCCTTTGCCGGTGCCCTGCGGCAGTACGGGCAGTTGCCCGTAACCGAGCTTACGGTGGTGCAGGAGCCAAGCGTGCAGTAGCCGTCAAGCTGATATTCGCAATTCTCGGCACATTGAATAATCCCCATAAAATCAGATCCCGAAAAAAATTTTTATGCGCTGTAAATAGTATTCTTTGTTTGACGGGGATTATACGAAAATAATTTGTGTAAGCACATAAAGGCCGATTAAAAGCCAAGGAGCCTCATTCGGATTTTATTCCGAGTGAAGCTCCGCTTTTCTTTAAAATATTAAAAACCGTGTAATAAAAGGGGATTCCGAGCCCCACGCAAACCGCAAGCTCACCGAGGCCCACTTCAAGTGCCGAAATAACAAAGCCCCAAAGTCCACCGCCTGCGGGCAGATAAAAGAAAGAAAGCTCAAGCCCTATTACAACCGAATTTACAAGCACCGGCGGAAGCATTGCGGGGAGCGGCAGGCCTTTAAGCCTTACACCCTTGAGCCAATATGTAAGCAATGCCGCAATGAGGGTGGCGGTGGTGCCGAACACCATATCAAGCGCGTTGAAGGAGGCAAGGTTGGCAATAAAGCACCCGACTGTAACGCCCGGTATTGCCGCGGGCGTGAATACGGGGAGAATTGTGAGCACCTCGGAAATGCGGAGCTGAATAGGCCCGTAGGCAAGCGAAAAAGCATTGCTTAAAAAGGTGAGCGCGACATATGCCGCCGCAATAAGCGCCCCCGTTACCGTGTAAATAATTTTTTTTCGTGACGTGTTCATTGCAGCTTTTCTTTCAACCCTTTGTAATATTCAACCGCAAGGCGGTCGCAACGCTCGTTTTCGGGGTGACCGTCGTGCCCCTTTACCCATTCTATTTTAACCTCATGAGTGTTTAAAAGCTCAAGCAGGCGTTCCCACAAATCCGCATTTAGAGCGGGCTTTTTATCCGCCTTGCGCCAGCCGTTTTTTTGCCAGGACTGCGCCCAGCCCTTAATGATGCCGTCGGCTAAATATTTTGAATCCGTAACAAGCTTTACAATGCAGGGTTCACGCAGAGCCTCAAGCCCCTTTATTGCGGCGGTAAG
>CAZKUO010000071.1:0-5333 GCA_964555975.1 uncultured Ruminococcus sp.
TGGGCATACACTGTAGGCTCGGCCATTGCCTTTAAGGAAGCAGAGCGCACGGGTGATAAATCAGCCGCCGCCGCTGCCGCAAACATAGGCATCGGTCTTCAGTCCTTCTGCATCCCCGGCTCTGTTGCCGAAAACCGCAAGGTTGGCCTCGGCCACGGTAACCTCGGTAAAATTCTTCTTTCGGAAGAAACCGAGTGCTTCTGCTTCCTTGCAGGTCACGAATCCTTTGCAGCGGCTGAGGGCGCAATTAAAATTGCTCTTAACGCAAACAAGGTAAGAACCCAGCCCTTGCGCGTTATACTTAACGGTCTCGGTAAGGATGCTGCCTATATAATTTCACGTATCAACGGCTTCACCTATGTTGAAACCGAATTTGACCCCTACTCCGAAGAAGTAAAGGTTGTTTACGAAAAGCCTTTCTCAAAGGGTGCAAGAGCCGATGTTAAGTGCTACGGCTCCGACAATGTACCCGAGGGCGTTGCTATAATGAAGCTTGAAAAGGTCGGCGTTTCCATTACGGGTAACTCCACTAACCCCACACGCTTCCAGCACCCTGTTGCCGGCACCTACAAAAAGTGGTGTGTTGAAAACGGCGTAAACTACTTCTCGGTAGCTTCGGGCGGCGGCACAGGCCGTACCCTCCACCCCGATAATATGGCCGCAGGCCCCTCCTCCTACGGTATGACGGATACTATGGGCCGTATGCATTCAGATGCTCAGTTTGCAGGCTCCTCCTCCGTTCCCGCTCACGTTGAGATGATGGGACTTATAGGCGCGGGTAACAACCCGATGGTTGGTATGACCGTTGCTTGTGCGGTTGCAGTTGAAGAAGCACTTAAAAAATAATAAAGCATTTTAAGACTTTTACAAAAGCATAATCACCCGTTTTTGTGGTGATTATGCTTTTTGTAATGCCCGCAAATATAAACAAAGACATTGAATTGTAATTGCAGACTACCGAAATTATACCGACTGTAACGAAGCAAAAACGTAATTTTTAAATTTCAATACCTCTCCCCCGCAGCTTTGGTTTTATTCGGCAATTAATCCCATACTGCCTAAACCTGCCTATTACCTCATTTGATAAAAGCATAATCGCGGCAACGTTTATGCAAAGCATTATTCCGTTAAATGCGGCCGACAGGCGCCAGGCGGTTGCCGCCGAAAGCAATGCCCCCGGGATGCAGGCCACAGGGTAAGCCGCCGCAAAAAGCCTTTTGCCGCGTTTTCCGAAAAGATATTCGGAGCAAACCGCACCGTAAAGCCCCCAGCCGATAACGCTTGAAAGCCCGAAAAGACACATCATAACGGCAAGTGCTACCGAAGAATACTTTCCGTAAAGGGTAGAAAGTGAAACGGAAACCAGCTCGGTTGATGCATTTTCGCCGTAATTTATTTTCACGCCCGAGCACAGCAGTGCCAGAGCCGTCAGCGTGCAAATAACAACCGTATCTGCAAAAACCTCAAAAATTCCAAAAAGGCTTTGCTCGGTGCTGTTTTTACATTCGGAAACCGAATGAGCCATAGCCGAGGTGCCGAGCCCCGCTTCATTTGAAAAAACACCGCGTGAGGCGCCGGTTAAGGCGGCTGCCGAAAATGAACCCACGGCACCGCCCGTTACGGCAGACGGCTTAAAGGCACCGGTGAAAATCATTCCGAATGCGGCGGGCAATCGGTTTATATTTACCGCAAGCACAATGCCCGTCATTACAATATACAAAAGCGCCATAAACGGCACAAGCCTTTCGGTGAAGGCTCCTATGCGCTTTGCACCGCCCGCTGTAACAAGCGCCGTTACCGCCGCAAATACAATTCCGCCCGCAAGCTTCGGCACCGGGCCCGCAGCAAAGCTTAGTACAGCGGAATTTGTTTGTGTGAGATTTCCGCTGCAAAAAATAGCGGGAATTGCCGCCGCCGCGTATAAAGGCCCCAAAAACGAAAATCCCCTTGAAAGACCGTTTTCAATATAATACATCGGCCCGCCCTTATATGCACCGCCGTGTTTTTCGCGGTATTCAAGTGAAAGCAAAATTTCAGCCGCTTTAACAAGCATACCGAAAAATGCACTGACCCACATCCAAAAAACAGCCCCGGGCCCGCCTATGGCAACCGCCCCTGCAACACCCGCAATATTACCCGTTCCCACAGTGGCCGAAAGGGCCGTGCAGGCCGCCTGAAACGGGCTTACTCCCTCCCCTGTTTTTTTACCGCAAAAGGCCGATGCCGCATTTTTAAGTGCTCTCGGTAAAAAGCGAAGCTGAAAAAAGCCGCACCTTACGGTAAGATAAGCTCCGCAAAGCAGCAAAAGCAAAAACGGAAGCATATACGATATTAAGCTTTCCAAAAAATCCGCCACAAAATCACCCTACTTAATAATATCGTGTTAAAAAGTAATTTATGCCTTGCCATTATGGGGAAAATATGGTATCATTAAATGAAATCGACAAGTGATTTGGGAGTGTGTTTAAATGAAAACCGTAGTATCTGTTATAGGCAAGGATGCCGTAGGCATAATTTCCGAGGTGAGTGCAATTTGCTCCGAGTGTAACGCAAACATTATGGATATAACCCAATCTGTTTTGCAGGATATGTTCGTAATGGTAATGCTTACCGAAACAGGCGAGCTTAATTGCGAATTTACCGAATTTTCGGATAAAATGAAGGCCGTAGGCGCCAAAAAAAATCTGGATGTGCGCGTAATGCGTGAGGATGTTTTCAATTCAATGCATCGCATATGAGAGGTTTAAAAAATGCTTAATATAAACGATATACTTGAAACCGTAAATATGATTTCAGAGGAAAATCTTGATATTCGCACAATCACTATGGGCATTTCCCTGCTTGACTGTGCTGATTCTGATATTAAGGCCTCATGTGATAAGGTTTACGAGAAAATAACACGTCTTGCGGGCAATCTTGTGAAAACAGGTGAGGATATTGAGCGGGAATACGGTATTCCGATAATAAACAAGCGCATTTCGGTAACACCCATTTCAATGCTTGCCGCAAACGGCGGTGACCCCGTGCTTTACGCACGCACCCTGCAGCGTGCGGCAAATGCTACCGGGGTTAACTTTGTGGGCGGCTATTCCGCCCTTGTGCACAAGGGTTTTTCAGCAGGTGACGAAGCGCTCATCCGATCAATTCCGCAGGCTCTTTCCGAAACCGAAAACATATGCTCCTCGGTAAACATAGGCTCAACAAAAGCGGGAATTAATATGGATGCCGTTAAGCTTATGGGCAGTATTGTTCGCGAAACCGCCGAAAAAACCGCCGACCGTGAATGTATAGGCTGTGCAAAGCTTGTTGTGTTTTGCAACGCGGTTGAGGATAATCCCTTTATGGCGGGTGCATTTCACGGCACGGGTGAGCCCGATTGTGTGCTCCACGTAGGTGTTTCGGGCCCGGGCGTTGTTCAGGCGGCACTTAAAAAATGTCCGGACGGTGATCTCGGTCAGTTGGCCGAAATTATAAAAAGAACCGCATTTAAAATAACACGTATGGGTCAGCTTGTGGGCACAGAGGCCTCAAAAAGGCTCGATGTGCCATTTGGAATTGTGGATTTGTCCCTTGCGCCAACACCCGCAGTAGGCGATTCGGTTGCTCATATTCTTGAAGAAATGGGGCTTGAAACCTGCGGTATTCACGGCACCACAGCCGCACTGGCACTCTTAAACGATGCCGTTAAAAAGGGCGGCGTTATGGCCTCCTCATCGGTGGGTGGGCTTTCGGGCGCATTTATTCCCGTTACGGAGGATGCCGGAATGATTGCCGCCGCGCGCTCGGGTGATTTACTGCTTGAAAAGCTTGAGGCTATGACTGCGGTTTGCTCTGTAGGTCTTGATATGATAGCAATTCCCGGAGAAACTCCGGCTGAAATTATTTCGGCAATAATAGCCGACGAAGCGGCAATAGGTATGGTAAATTCCAAAACCACAGCCGTGCGTGTGATTCCCGCTATAGGCAAAAAAGCGGGTGAAGAGCTGAATTTCGGCGGGCTTTTGGGCTCGGGGCCGATAATGCGGGTCAATCTTGAAAAGAGCCCCGCAAGGTTTATTGAGCGCGCCGGCAGAATACCCGCTCCCCTGCAAAGCCTGAAAAACTGATATGAGCGGAAATATTATTTTGATTGGTATGCCGGGCTCAGGCAAAAGCACGGCAGGTGTTTTGCTTGCCAAGGCCGCGGGAATGCATTTTGCCGATACCGATTTGCTCATACAGCAAAAAACAGGTATGCTTTTGCAGGAGCTTATAGATGCCCGCGGAATGAACGGCTTTATTAAAACCGAGGGTGAAATTATAGCCGAGGCCGAATTTTCCGATACGGTTATAGCAACAGGCGGAAGCGCGGTTTTTTCGGAAAATGCAATGCGGGTGCTGAAATCCGGCGGTACAACCGTCTTTTTGGATGCCGAGCCCGCCGAGCTTGAAAAAAGGATTAACAATATTACCACACGCGGCATTGCAATGCGCCCCGGCCAAAGTCTGAAATCTGTTTATGATGAGCGCCTGCCGCTCTATTTGAAATATGCCGATTTCACCGTTAAATCAACCTCTCCCGAAGCCGTAACCGAGGAAATTATGCGGCTTTTAAAGGATTGACAAACATTAATATCGGGTATATAATTATTTTTATAATTTGAATTAAGGATGTATATTTATGGAGTGGACTTCACTTAACACCTTGCGTGAAAAATATCTTTCGTTTTTTGAATCAAAGGGGCATTTGAGGCTTAAAAGCTTCTCCCTTGTTCCGAACGGCGATAAATCGCTTTTGCTTATAAACTCGGGTATGGCGCCCATGAAAAAATACTTCACGGGCGAGGTTACACCCCCATCACCGCGCGTTACCACCTGCCAGAAGTGTATTCGCACACCCGACCTTGAGCGTGTGGGGCACACCGCACGGCACGGCACTTATTTTGAAATGCTCGGCAATTTCTCATTTGGGGATTATTTTAAGGAGCAGGCCATTACCTGGGCGTGGGAATTTTTAACCGAAGTGCTTGAAATCCCCTCAAACCTCTTGTGGCCCTCGGTTTATGAAGAAGATGACGAGGCCTACGCCATTTGGCGTGATAAAATCGGTGTGCCCGAAGCGCACATTGTGAAGCTCGGCAAGGCCGATAATTTTTGGGAGCACGGCACAGGCCCCTGCGGACCCTGCAGTGAAATTTATTTTGACCGTGGCGAAAAATACGGCTGCGGCAGCCCCGATTGCAAGCCCGGTTGCGATTGCGACCGCTATATGGAAATATGGAACAATGTTTTCTCGCAGTTCAACAATATGGGTGACGGCACCTATACCGAGCTTGAGCATAAGAATATCGATA
>CAZKUO010000072.1:0-5258 GCA_964555975.1 uncultured Ruminococcus sp.
TCCCGCACTAACTTCCACCTCTTTCCTACTGTGGAACTTACTTTGGGAATTAACGGTTTTTGAACTATTGCGTAGGTTGTTGTCCGAAAAAGGTGGAAAATTATACGAATATGATATAATATTATTAGAAGAGGGGTGAGTATATGGTACTGTATGCACAAGATATGTTTTTTAGGGGCGATACCGAAAAACAGAAAACCTACGATTGTTGTATTCACGGTAAAGTTATTTTTAAAATTGGTGAAAACTTACTTTCCGATGAAACTGAATGGTGTGTAAGTGCTTCGGCATATAGATTTTTACATATACCCTACCACTATCCATATTTTTAGTGCCTAATTCAGCATAACAAAATATGTGGTCACTCGAATAATATTTATCATTAGATGCGAGATACTTTTGCCTTTAAAATAGTATCGGCGGAATTTGTAAAAACGCAAAAGCATTACACCGAGGCACTAACCCTCACAGCCATTGCCGAAAAATTCGGTTTTTCAACATCATATATTACAAAGCTTTTCCGCAATTTTTTAGGAAAAGGAACTGTGTATTATGTAAATGATTTAAGACTTAGCGCCGCTTGCGAATATTTGATTTTCTCTAACCTTACGATAGGAGAAATTTCTAATAGAATAGGTTTCCAAAATCAATATTATTTTGACCGCCTTTTCAAAAGAAAATACAGTGTCACACCCAAGGAATTCAGAAAAAGCAATGACAGCTTTGTAAAGCCCTTATGCCGATTAAATATTATCAGGTATAATAGGATACAGCTGAATGGTATTACCGCCGTCAACAACAAGCTCCGCACCGGTTGTATTTCGGGAAAACGCCGCAAAATAGTATACCGCATCTGCAACATCTTCTCCCTCTGCTACAGCACCGATAGGCGTAAACCGTGACGGAATTTTAGCATAAAATTCGGGATTCTTTTCCCAACGATCGGTTTTTATCATTCCCGGAAGCACCGCATTAACACGAATATTGTATTTACCCAAATCAAGTGCCATAGCCCTCATCATACCAAGCTGACCGCTTTTTGATGCGGAATAGGCTATTCTGTCGGGAATTGCTCTGTATGCAGTATTTGAATTAACGAATATTATACTGCCACCGCCGTTTTCTTTCATTCTTCTTGCGGCATTTTCCGAAAGGCAATAATCCCACGTCATATTTGTATTTATTACCTTCATAAAATCTGTAAGCGGATTTTCGAATATTTTTATATTAAGACCTTGATCTGCCGCATTAAGCACAAGTGCTTCAACGAAAATCCCCTTACTGTCAAGCTCACAGAACATATTTTTAACCGATTGCTCGTCCACCGTTGTTGCGTTTATAAGAGAATCAATCTGGTAACCGATTATTTCCGCATCGGGAAACCTTTCTTGATATTCCCTCTCCTTGTTATGAACAGTTTCACAGTTTCTGCCCGTAAAAACAACATTCCAGCCGTTTGCAGCAAACCTTTCAACTATTGCAACGCCTGTATTAACGCAAGCACCTGTTATTAAAACAGCTTTTTTCATTTTTTATCCCCCGCCACTTTATCAAATACTCTTGCCTATATTCAATTGTAAAAGATCCGCACCGAATTTGGTTTCAATCACAGGTTCGTGATTTTTTACTTCAAACCTTTCCATAACCACAACTCCTTAAAAATAAAATTCTGTTTTAGCAGGACGAATCTCTGTCAAAGCACCCGTGTAATGCCTTAATGTGTGCGGCTGATACGGATGCTTTAAGCACTCCACTTCATTAATTTCGATACCTAACCCCGCCTTATCCGGAATTGTAATATAACCGTCCTTATACTCAAGGCTCTCATCGGTTACATCCTTTCGCCACTCAACGTCACTATACATAATTTCAAGAATTGAAAAGTTCGGGCAGCAAGCCGCAAGCTGTAGCGTTGCCGCATTGGCAACCGGACCCGACGGATTATGCGGTGCAAACGGTATGTAATAAGCCTCTGCCACGGCCGCAATTTTTTTAAGCTCCATAATACCACCGGCATGTGAGATATCGGGCTGGATATAGTCCGCCGCACGCATTTCAAAGAGGTCCTTAAACGATTTTAGGCTGTAAAGCCTTTCCCCTGCCGAGATTGCAACGGGCGATTTATCTCTTACTGCTTTCAAGGCTTCTAAATTATCGGGCGGTGTTGGTTCTTCAAAGAACATAGGGCTGAACTGTTCAAGCTCTTTTGCAATTTTAATGCCTGTGGGCACATTAAATCTGCCATGTCCCTCTATCAGCAGGTCAACCTCCTTGCCAACCGCCTCCCTTACCGCCGCCACACATTCAAGAGCGGTATTAAGGTCCTTATTTGATATTTCAAGATACGATTTACCAAACGGATCCCATTTCATAGCGGTAACACCGCGCTGTACGGCAATTTTCGCCTTTTCGGCAAATTCCTGCGGCGTTTTAGCACCCGCAAACCAACCGTTTACATATATACGAACCTTATCGTTCACCCTGCCGCCCAAAAGCTGATAAACGGGCACATTCAAATGCTTTCCCAATATATCCCAAAGTGCCGTTTCCACAGCCGACAATGCGGACATCAGCACCGCACCGCCACGCCAATAGGCATCACGGTAGATATCATGAAAATGCTTTTCAATATCAAGAGGATTTTTCCCCACAAGGTATTCCTTAATATGCTCCACCGCACCTATGAGCGCTTTTTCCTTGTATTCAAGCGTAGCTTCACCCACGCCCGATATGCCATCATCGGTATAAACCTTTACAAACACCCAATTTGTCCTGAAGCAGTCCACCGTAAAGACTTTTATATCTGTAACCTTCATAATTCTATCTCCTTGTATATTTCGGCCTTTACTTTATTGTCACAGTGAAAATCACAGGCATTAAGATTATCAAAAAGGCCTATGTGTACGGGCACGGTTTTTTCCGCATTTATCCGCTTTGCAAAACGGGATGCATCGGCCATATTCATATTGTTTCCGACACCGTTCACCGGCAAAAACAGTGCATAAATATCTTTCGGAATATCCCCAAAAATTTCTTCATTA
Source organism: uncultured Ruminococcus sp. (assembly GCA_964555975.1). Lineage (GTDB taxonomy): Bacteria > Bacillota > Clostridia > Oscillospirales > Acutalibacteraceae > UBA737. The sequence continues at coordinate 3,042 of CAZKUO010000072.1, forward strand.
TAAAGGGTATCCCCGGTTATGTAATATTTCTTTTCGCCGTCATCTATAATCACTCCTATCGGAGTTATATCACTGTGCTCAGCCTTAACGGCAGTGAATTTAATATTATTCTCCGTCCAAGAGGTATATCGGTTAAATAAAACATAGTTGTTCTTACCGCCGATTTTCCTGACCTCATCCCAAACCGATTTAGGTGCCAATACAATAATATTACTTTCGCTGTTGATGAAATGCGCCACCGTTTCGGGGTCATAATGATCCAAATGCTTATGCGTAAAAATCATAACATCGGGTTTTATTTTTAAAAAGCTCTCATCCACCGCTACCCGACGGTAATTTTCTGGATTGATTTTCTCAAGACTGTCTGACAGATATGGATCTATCATTATCTTAAATCCGTTATTTTCAAATAATAAACCCGCTTGACCCAAATACGTAACTTTCAATTTTATCCACCTCTTATTGAAAAATTGAAATTCTTATGATATACTGTATTTATAACATAAGCAAACGCTTTATTCTTTTACTATACTATACTGTTTTTTAAAAATTCTCTACTGTGCGGTGATACAAATGAAGTATGATTTACCAATCATTTTAGGTGCGGGACTCTTTGACAGCAAAACCCGTTTTAAAGGTATTAGCGTGACCGAGCCGCGAAGGGTTACTACCTACGAGCTTGAATTTTTCTTTGAAAACAGCGGTACATCGGTTATAAACGGCAAAGAATATACCATTCAAAAAAACCATATTCTTTTCACAAAGCCGAACGATATAAGATACAGCCATCTTCCCTTTAAGTGCTTCTTTATACACTTTACGGTAAACGATAAAACCACCGTGAGTGCTTTGGAAAGCATATCCGAATTTTTCAGAATTTCCGCTTCCAATACCACCGAACAGCTTTTTAAAAATATAATAAAAAACTTTTATTCCGCAGATGCATTCGATAATATTTCTGCCTGTGCCGAATTAATTTCCGCTTTAAATTATTTTCGCAAAACCGAAATCGAAAAAGACAATATTATTTCAATAGCAAAGACATTTATAGAACAAAATTATAACCGTGACATAACAATAAATGACATAGCCGATGCTTGCAACGTATGCACTTCATATCTTCATAAGGCATTCAAAAGCGCCCTCGGCATAACTCCGGGAAATTTCCTGCTTAACCACCGCATTTCAGTGGCTCAAAGCCTTATTGTCAATTCAAATATGCCGCTTACCGAAATAGCAATCAGCTGTGGCTTTAATTCTCAAAGCTATTTTTCGGATTGCTTTAAAAAGAATATCGGTACCACTCCGAGGGTTTTCCGCAAAAATTCCACATATACTCTTTGAATTTCAATAGTCCACACCTATTTTACTTCACCTTTCACGGTTAAATGCTCCTGTTAACGGCAGCTTTATCTTAATTTCACCTTTGAGCTCCACCCGGTCAACAGGGCGTAAAAATATTAAAAAAACGCAAAAAATCCCCACCGAACGGCAGGGAAAAAACAGCTTTCCGAATGTGGAATATTTTGTATTATAAAAACTGATACTCTTTTTCAAATTGCATAACAAAACCGCCATTTATGTTTTCCGAGAACAAAAGCGGATTTTCGGAGTTTGATGCAAACATATCGTAATGATTTGGTATGTTCACCGCCGCTCCGATTTTCTCGGCGGTTATGAGCGCCTCTTTAACGTTCATATTGCCGAGCCTGCCGTTTATACAAATAAAGGTGTAATCGGGCTTATACTCCGCTATATCAAAAAGCTTTTCGTTAAAAAGCGTATCTCCGCTGAAATAGAGGGTCTTGCCCTCGGCTTTTACTATGAGCCCGAAAGCCTCAACCGTGTGGTCGGCAAAAACCGCCGTTATATTAAAATCGCCTACTGTTATACTATCTCCTGTGTTCAGCGCTTTAACATTGGTTCTGCCAAGCCTTTTAAGCTCGGCCTTTCCCTCGTTTGTGGTAATATAAAACCGGTTTTCATCTATCCTTGTCACCGTGTCGGGGTCTAAATGGTCAAGGTGATTGTGGGTGCATATAACCGCATTGCAATTAATATCCTCGGGTTTTATCGGTATCGGCAATGTGCGCGGCCGGCCCGCAACGCGATTAACGCTGTCAGAAAGATAAGGGTCTATTATTATTTCGGTATTGCCGCTTTTTAAAACATATCCGCTTTGCCCTAAAAACCGTATTTTCATAGCACGCTTTTTCC
>CAZKUO010000073.1:0-4524 GCA_964555975.1 uncultured Ruminococcus sp.
GGACCGCCGCTGTCAGCGGGTGGGCGAGCACAGCGAGGTCGGAGGGAGAGATAAAAGAGGTGGCCATCCTTTCACACTAAACGCAATCACAAAAGATTAATGCGGAGCAGGCAGATTTCAAGCCTTCTCCGCATTATTAAATATGTTATTCACCCGTAAAATCGTTATCAAAGGTTATCACACAGCAATAGGTCGGGTTAATCTCGGCGGCCGCGGCGGAAATTTCCGAGCGCAGCTCATCATAACTTTTTTTAACCGTCGAGGGAACCACCACATCGAATATAAGATTGGTGCGGCTGTCACCCGCGGGGGTCATTCTGAAATCGTGCAGGGTCATACCCTCGTTGATTTTCTTTAAGGCGGCCCCCAGCCTGTCACGCACAAGACCTACGGTTTCGTTATTTGTATCAATCGGATCCATATGTATAACAAGGGTGATATTATATTTTTCATCCACAAGCTTTTCGCACAAATCAACCTGCTCATGGCATTTTGCCAAATCCGTGCACTGCGGCACCTCAACATGAAGCGAAGCAAACTGCCTGCCGGGACCGTAATTGTGGATTATAAGGTCATGTATTCCAATGAAGCCGTCAAACGAGAGGACGGTATTTTTTATGCCCTCGGTCAGCTCCTTATCGGGCGGTGTGCCGAGGAGCAAATCCACAGTTCCCCGCCCGGCGGAAATGCCAGAGCAGAAAATAAACACCGAAAGGAAAAGACCCATAACCGCATCCAAATTAAAGGGCAGCTCCGTCACAAGCGAAATTACCACCGTGAGCAGTATGGCACAGGTTGAAAGAATATCGTTAAGCGAATCGAGCGCGGTTGCTTTAAAAACATCCGAGCCCACCTTTTTGTAAAGTCGGCGGTTGAAAATATACATCCACAGCTTCACAAAAACCGAAGCCACCAAAATTATAAGCGATACAGCGGAATAATCCGGCATAGTGTCCCCGCCGACCAAGGATTTAAGGGAGGATTTGAAGAGCTCCACACCCACAAGAAGAATAAGGGCCGCAACAATCAGCGCCGACATATATTCCATTCTGCCGTGCCCGAACGGGTGATCGCGGTCGGCAGGTCGTCCGGCAAGCTTGAAGCCGATAAGGGTTATTACCGACGAGCCCATATCCGACAGATTGTTTAAACCGTCGGCAGTGACCGAAATGCTTGCCGTGAGAAGCCCGGCAGTGATTTTTGCTAAGCACAAAAGCAGGTTGCAGGCAATACCCACTCCGCCGCTTAAGGCTCCGTAGCATTTGCGCACGGCAGGGTCGGAAACATTTTCGCTGTTTTTAACAAACAGCCTTACAAGCAACCGTGTCATTAAAGCTTTGCCCCTTTTGCGCCCTTCGCGCCGAAGGTAGCATTTGAAAGTATGCCGGTTTCAATTGTAAAGGAAAGGTTTTCACGCATACGCGCACGCTTAAAGGCAAGCTCGGCAAGCCTGTCAAGCATTTCGGTGTATTTAAGTCCGGAGGCCTCCCACAAATAAAAAGCAAGTGAGCCGGGGATTGTGTTGATTTCATTGGCATAAACCGTATCGGTATCACAATCAAGCAGAAAATCTATGCGCACCACGCCCGAAGCACCTATGGCCTTAAATATTTTTTTTGAAAGCTCCCTTATCTCATCTGACTTTTCTGCCGGTAGGTCGGCCGGTATTTTTCTTCCGAGTGATGCCATTCCCTTACTGCCGCCCTTTGAGCCGGACATATATTTATCCTCATAAGAAAGTATTTCGTCATGCATAAAGGGCTCCTCACAAACGCTTGCCTCACATTCGTCGGGGTCGCCCAGCACCGAGCAGTTAATTTCCCTAAGTGAGGTTATTGCACGCTCGGCAAGTATTCTGTCTGTAAACGAGGCGGCAAGCGTTATTGCGGCATCAAGCTCATCGGGTGTGTTAACCTTTGAAATACCGACGCTTGAGCCGAGGTTTACCGGCTTTATTATAAGCGGAAAGCCTATCTCACGTGAAATGCGCTCGGTTATTGCCTGTTTTTCGGCGGCATATTCACGGGTGCGGAAGGTAACGCAATCAAGCACTGGCAGTCCCGCACTCTTAAGCACGGATTTAAACACGGCCTTATCCATACCAACGGCAGCCGAAATAATATCACAGCTTATATAAGGCAGCCCCAAAAATTCAAAATAACCGGACATTGTGCCGTCCTCACAGTTGGTTCCGTGAACCACGGGAAAGGCAAGGTCAATTGCAACATCCTTTTTTTTGCCGAAAATACCGCCGTTTAAATATTTCATAACCACACTGCTCCCACGCCTTACAAAGGCAACAGGCTCGGCGTCTTTTAAAAGTGCGGGCAAGTTTTTGTAATTTTCTATTTTCAAAAAGCCGTCACCCGTAAGCATTTCGCCGTCCTTTGTAACATAAACGGGGATTACATTATAGCTTTCACGGTTTACGGCGCGCATTGCCTGAACCGCCGAAATAACCGAAACCTCATGCTCAACCGAGCGACAGCCGAAAAATACCGCCATATTGATTTTCATAAGCAAATACCTCTTAATTCAAATAGTTATCGGGCAAATCGTTTTCAAGCAGGACAACCGTACTTTTATCTGCCACGGCAGTGTAATGCTCCATAGCCTCAGCAAAGCTCGAAGCCACAAAAAGCCTATCCCGCGGGAAGCCGACCGAAAGCGCACCCTCCATTAACGGCTCGGAGCGCTTTTTGCCCACGAATATAATTATATCACATATTTTCGCCGCTTCAAGTCCCAATGCAAAATTGCAGTCGTGCTCCCTTGAGCCAAGCTCTATAAGTCCCGGAGTTATTATAACCTTTTTCATTCCCTCAAAATGTGAAAGCAGGCGCACCGCCTCAAGAGAGCCCTCGGGATTGGCATTGTAAGCATCGTCGATAAGCAATGAGCCCGCAACCGAGGCTTTAAGCTCAAGCCTGTGCTCGGTAGGCGTGAGGGCTGCCGCCGCAAAGCATATATCGGCCGCTGATACACCGAGGGTGTAGGCAAGGGCTGCCGCACCCGCAGTGTTAAGTATGCTGTGAAGCCCCAAAAGCCGCGTTGAAATATTCAAGCTGCAATCGGGGGCCTGAAGTGTAAATTCCGAGCCGTTTCTGCCGTAGGTTAAAGCCTTGGCCGAAAATTCAAAGTCCCCAGTTCCGTAAATTCGGTAGCCCGATTTATCAAGCCTTTTTATAAGCTCGGGGCTGTCACCGTTTACAAAAACCTCTCCCCCGTTTTTAAAAACCTCTTTAGCAAGTTCGAATTTGGTTTTAAACACGTTATCCACCGTTTTAAAGGTTTCAAGGTGCTGCTCCCCGACCGAGGTTATAATGCCGTATTTCGGGTGAACAATATCGCATATTTCTTTAATATCGCCCACATTTTTGGCACCCATTTCGCAGATGAATATTTGTGTTTGCGGCTTTATGCTTTCACGTATTGTTCGCACCACACCGAGAGGCGTGTTAAAGCTGTGCGGTGTTGCCACAACATTGTATTTTTCGCTTAAAATACGGTTTAAAATAAACTTCACCGAGGTTTTGCCGTAGCTTCCCGTAACCCCGATTACAACAAGCCCGCTGTGCTCCCGCAAAATGCGCTTTGCATCGTTTATATAAAATCTGTTTATCAGCCTGTCAACAGGGGCGGTAACAAATCGGCAAAGCAGGCATGAAAACGGTGTTAAGAAGGAAAGCATAAGCAGCAGCACCGCGGCAATTTTGCCGATTAATACCTCCGCAAAAAGCGCATAAACCGAAATCAGTGCCGCATAAATCACACCGGCCGCCGCATAAAACCGCTTTACGCGCGCGGTAAAGGCAAGCCGCTTGATTGATTTTTTTCTGTAATAGCTGTTAAGCAGTATGCGTATATCCAAAATGCAAAGAATTAATATAAGCTGCGGCAAATACAGCTTGCGCTCAAAAAGCAGCGATGAGAGGCAATAAGCTATGCACTCAAGGCAGAACGGCACCGCATAGCTTACCCTCACCCAGGAAAAATAGCGCGACGGGAAATATGAATTTTGCTGCAGCATTTGAAGCTGGCGTGTAAGTCCGAAAAGACCGCCCGCCGCCGCCGCAACAAGTGTAAATAGAAGTGTTATATTCATACTGCTCACGTCCTTTAATTAATAAAGCTTCTGAGTATTGCGGCCGCCTCATAAGGCCGCTCGCAAAAGGAAAAATGCCCTGTGCCCTTTATAACGCAAAGCCCGCAATCGGGTATAAGGCTTTCTATTATTTTCGCATCCGAAAGCGGCGTAGCGGTATCATTTTCGCCCCAAATAAGCAGTGTCGGGCAGGAAATGGCACCTATAATACCGCGCAAATCGGTGTTTACAAGCGATACCATTGTTTTGCGCAAAACCTCGGGTGCGGCGTTGTAATCGGCAGAGCCGTAGTGCCTGCGTGCCGCCTCTAACAGCCCTTCGGTGTGCCCCTTTACAAGCGGAAGAGTAAGCAGGCGCTTTATCACCTTAAAGCTGCGTGCCCTGAGCCTCTGCTTCAAGCTTTTTCGCGGTATAAGCCC
>CAZKUO010000073.1:4534-5144 GCA_964555975.1 uncultured Ruminococcus sp.
ATTTTCGGCGGATTTACCATATGCTCCGCCGCCATTTTCATAATCACCCGGCCGCCGTGCGAATGACCTATCATAATGGGATTTTCAAGCCCGATAACACGCATAAATTCAAGCACGAAATTGCAGTAATCCTCAAGCCGCCAGGGTTCTTTCATAGCCTCACTGCCGCCGCAACCGGGAAAATTCACCGCAACAAGGCGGCAACGGTCGGAAAGAGCCGAAAAAATCCCGTTAAAGGTAGTGTAATCCGCTCCCCACCCGTGTAGCAGCAACACGGGTGTGCCCTCACCATTTTCCGTATATTCGGTGCGCAGACCGCACACAACAGCTTCCATAAAAAACACCATATCTTTCCGAAACCGAAAATACCGATTTTCGGCAATTTATTTATCTTCCGAGTATGAGAGTACTCATTATAATGATTATAGAATGTCGAAACAGTGTGTATTCACGCTATTTCGATTTGTAATAACCATTATACCAAAAGTCGGGCAAAAAAAGAAGTCTTTTTTTAACTTTTCCTTATTGTATTTTAAAATTTGTCTTTTCGGGTGCGGCAAAGCCCCGCAAAGAGTAAAAAGCACCCCGAAAAAAGTCGGAATGCTTTTTT
>CAZKUO010000074.1:0-5114 GCA_964555975.1 uncultured Ruminococcus sp.
CGTCTTTGCCTTACGGCAAATCCACCTCCCTCGTCAGAGGGAGGCAAAGGGCTTGCACAAGCCAATAAGGCCCCCTCTGATGAGGGGGCTGTCGCGGCGAAGCCGTGACTGAGGGAGAGAAAAGGTTGAACTTTTATGTTGCTTTAGTTTATCTCTCCCTCCATCTTTGCCTTACGGCAAATCCACCTCCCTCGTCAGAGGGAGGCAAAATTACAAATCCGCCCCCTAAAGGCCACAGTCGGCTTAAAAGCGCAAACAACCCCCGCCCTGCTTATGTGTGAACCAAGCAGAGCGGGGGTATTAATTTATTGCAAATCAATCAAATGAAGAAATTACATTCATTATGAACTTCCTTAAAAGCACCATATCGTTTGTATCGGATTTGTTATCGCTGTTAACGTCCATTTCCTGTGTGTTGGCGTTAAGGGCGAAATTCTTTTTCATTCTCACAAGGTCTAAAATATCAATTTCGCCGTCGCCGTTCACATCGCCCGTTTTTTCGGAATTGCGGTAATTTTCGCCGACCTTGAAAACGGTCTTTCCGCTGAATGCAGGCAACCCCTCACCGCAGGTCTGGTACCAGTCGGGTGTGCCGAGTGACGTGCTGCCGTTTAGCAGGTAGCACACCTCACCCGAAGCAAAAGCATCGGCGCTCTTGGCGATGGTATTGTCTGTACCGTCGCTAATGCCCCCGGCGGCAGTGCCGGTAAGGTAATAGCAGCTTGTAACCGTGTGGGTTACGTTCGGTGACAGATAGCCGATTACACTGCCTACATAGGTAGAGCTTGAGCTGCCGGTAGCACTGACCGCACCGATATTGTAGCAGCGGTCAATAATAAGAGCTTGCTGGGCATAGCCCACAAGACCCCCAACATAGTCGCGGAAGCCTTGATTTGTTAAGCTGACCGTAGCAGATGAGCAGCAGCTTGTAAGGGCGACTTCCGAGGCGTAACCTACCAAACCGCCCACATAAGTAGTCACCGAGTCGCTTGAAGAAGTTGATGCGCTAACCGCACCGCTAAAGGTACATTTCCGGATAGAAACTTGTTTGTAAGTCACAATTGAACGCGCATACCCGGCAATACCACCAATATAGGTGCTGCCCGATGTGTGAAAATAGCTGTCGGTCACACTGATATTTTGCAGCCTTGCACCATCTCCGAGATTGCCGAACAGTCCGACATATGTGTCATTGCCGCTGTAGTACAAGCCGGAAATGGTTTTGCCGTTGCCGTCGAAGGTGCCCGTATAGTTACAGTCGTAATTTTTGCCGATGGGAGTCCACTGCCTGAACGAACCGCTGTTCAAAGCGCCGTTGGTCAGAACACTGCTGTTGACGGTGATATTCTCCGTCAGCTTAGCACTTGCAGAGGCGTTTTTGCTGCTCTGATTAACATAATCGGCAAACCAATAAAGGTTGCCCGCATCGGCAATTTGGTACACTCCGTTTGCATCCTTAGTCGGCTCTTTAAATCCATCACCGCAATACTTACAAAAACCGTTTTCGTAGTCTCCGTGCAGGCACACAGTAGAAGAATATGATGAACCGTTATAAGAAACAATGCCGTGGGTGGGATCAAGCACCGGGTACGGGTCGCCGCCCACACCGCAGGTCTGGTACCAATCGAGTGTGCCGCTTGACGTGCTGCCGTTTAGCAGGTAACACACCTCGCCGCTTTTAAATCCGTTCTGCGAAATTTGCGTGGCATCGCCGGCGCTGCTTTTAAGCGCGTTCATATAATAGCAGTTTCGCACCACGGCCGAGGTGGGATTTCGCACAATCACATTGCTGTTGTCATCCGAATGTGCGGTGTTAAGCTGAAATTCGGCCGCAACAAAGGAACGTATAATTGTGTTGACTGTAGCTCCCGCCCAACCTACAAGTCCGCCGCAGCTATAGGTATTACTGCCCTTAATTGAGCCCGCAAAGCCGCAGCGGTTTATAAACAAATCGCCCGAACCGGAATTTGCAACAAGCCCGCCGTGGGTGCCGTCACCGTTTACGCTTGAAGTAATATTAACATAGCTTAAGCAATATGCAAGCGTTCCGCCGTCACTTCTCGCCACAATACCGCCCGCATACTTGGCCGAGGTGGAAATTGTGCCATCTACCTGTAAATTTTTAATTACGGCATTTAAAATATATCTGAACGGTGCCACATACTCCGCAGTGCTTTCAAGCCCCACGGTAAGCTTAAAGCCGTTGCCGTCAAACGTGCCCCTAAACGGGCTTTCGTAGGTGCCTATGCCAAAGGACTTACGCCCTGTTAAATCTACGTCTGCCATAAGTCTGCCGCAGGCATTTCCGTTGCCGCCTCCCACATAATCCGAAAACCAGGAAAGCCGGTCGGCGGTGGAAATTTCGTAATATCCGTCCACTGTGTTTTTGGGTGCGCCGAGCTCCTTGTTGCAATAGCGGCATTTTCCGTTATTATCGCTGTGCTCGGTGCAGGGCTCTATTTTAAAAACAAGAACGCCAGTCGGATTTTTACCTGAATGATTTTGCACACTGAGGCTTGAAGTGCTGTTGCCCGTAGAGAGTCTCCAGTTGGTATTTTTCCCCGAATTAAGCCCGATAGCTGTCATATTACTCCTTGTTGTGCTCACGGCAGTCACGGTGCCGCCATGCACTGTAACGGTGCCGGTGTTGCCGCCGCTACCAGGTATCCCACAGCCTAAGCCGCAGGCATCAGCCTCACCACCTGTTGCTGCGGTAACGGTGCCGCCTGTAATAGTGACCTTACCTGTGTATTTTACATTGCTTCCGCCAATACCGGCAGCCTGGCTACCACCGGTTGCCGTAACCTTGCCGCCCTTAATTGTAACCGCTCCGCCGGAGCCTACATTTCCGCAGCCTATGCCGGTACCAGCTAAGTTACCTCCGCTTGCAGTAATATTGCCGCCGCTTATGGTAACGGTGCCGCCGCCGCTCTTCCTGCCTCCTCCTATACCGGCCGAATATGAGCTGCCGTTTGCCGTTATTTTTCCGCCGGTAATAACAATAGTAACCACTAAAGTTTCGCTTTCCGAAATGCCGCCTATACCCGCACCCGAAGTGCCGGCTGCTTTTACAACGCCGCCGGTAATTGTGATTGTAGCTTCCGATTTTGCATACCAGCCGCCTATTCCGGCTACTCCGGTTGCCGTAACATTGCCTCCGTTTATAGTTATATTGCTCGATGAATAATTTCCCTTAGAACCTGTCGAGCCGCCTATACCGCAGCCGTTTTGTCCGCCGGTAGCGGATATAATGCCGCCGTTTATTGTAATTTCTCCCGATTTTAAATCGTAGCTGCCTATCCCCGCGCGCCATTCATCCGTAGCCGTTGCGGTAAGCTTGCCGGTGCTTGTGCTTGAGGTGTTAATGCTGCCATCCGCATTGTAAACCGGCTCGGATTCGGCATAAATTTCAAGTGAGTTGCCGTAGTTGACGCCAATGCCGTTTTTTACGGAAAGGTTAGCACCGTCCGCAAGAAAAATTCGCACCTTGTAATAAACCGGAAGTCTTGAATTTATCGTTACGGTACCCTGCGCAATATACCAGGAATTTTCTAATTTTGTGGCGCTGCTTGTTATAACTGAGGCCGCCGTGGGTGCTGCGGGCTGATTGCCGCCCGAGCCGTATGCAGTGCCGCAGGAACCCGTGCGCCAATAATTTCCGGTTATTTTTGAAACACTTCCCGTGTCCCTCACCCAGCCCACAATGGCACCTGTGTGATCTTTTGCGCCGGTTTCGGCGGTAATGCTGCCGTAATTAAAGCAATCGGTAAGTCCCGCAAAATCGGAATTGTTTATATACCCCAAAATACCGCCCAATATAACCACAGTGGTATCCGACATTTTGGCAGAAACCTTGCCCGCATTAACACAGCCGTCAATTAAAACATTTTCATTGGCATAGCCCGCAATGCCGCCGACGCAGTTATGACAAGCGACGGTAACCTTGCCGTAATTGGCAGAGGCTTTAATCTTTGAACCGCTTTGTGCGGCACCCACAACGCCCGCAACATGGCCTGCCGTGCCCACACTCACATTGCCGCGGTTTTCACAGTTTAAAACATTGCTTCCGCAAACTGCCGAGCCCGCAATGCCGCCTATTTCAAGGCCGCTTGTGAGCTTTTGCAGGCTTATGCTGCCGTAATATCTGCAATTTTGCACGGTGGCGGGGGTATTGCTGTTATTGCTGTTATTCCCCGCCCGGCCAACAACGCCGCCGACACTGTAAATTTCGCTTCGGGAATTTCCGCCGTCGGTTATATTAACATAAGAATTTACATTTGAAATAACAGAGTTCTCATATGCCAGCCCCACTGCCCCGCCGATATAATAAATATTCGAGCTTGCAACGGTCATTGTGCCGTAAAGTGTGAAATTGCGCACCACGGCGCCGCTGCGTATAACTCCGAACAGGCCTTGATAATTGGTTTCTAAATGCTGATAAAGCCCATTTTCGGTACAGGTGAAGTTCATATTTTTTACGGTGTAGCCCATACCGTCGAAAATACCCTCAAAATCACTGTAATTCACACCTATGGGTGTGTGGGTATAGCCGGACAAATCAATATCCGCCACAAGCACGGCGTTTGATTTTTTATGGCCGCTGTTAACATACCTTGCAAACCACTCAAGCTGAGCTGCGGTTGCAATTTCGTAAACGTCCTCCTTTGTGCCGTCCTCATTGAGGTCATACACCCCACGCACAAGACCGGGGACCTCGTTACCCCCCCATACGGTACTTGCGCTTTCGGCAGCAACACCGTACGGAATTACTGTTAACATAATCACCAGAGAAAGTAAAAGTGCAGGCAGTTTAAGCTTGTTTTTCATCGGTTTTCCTCCATAATATGGTTAAATTTCTGTCTACACTGTGAATATAGCATATCTGCCGCTGAATTACAAGAAAAAAATTATGAATTTTCAGGTTTTTTATAGGATGTAAAGCGCCACCCCTTCTGCAAGTTAAATTTCAGCTTCGTAAATGCTACGGTAGGCTGAAATGTTATTGTGTAACTTATAAAAATGAAACAAAAATCCACTCTCTTGCGAGAACGGATTTTCATTTTGGTGCGAATATTCATAACCAATCTAATTAAAATGCTATAAATCCGGTGCGA
>CAZKUO010000075.1:0-4979 GCA_964555975.1 uncultured Ruminococcus sp.
CCAGACTAAAGTCCATTGCATTTTCCACTGTGGAACTTACTTTGGGAATTAACTATAGTTCAAAAACATTCAAACCCGTCGTAAACGGCTTGATTTACGGCGGGTTTTATGGTATAATGCAGTCCCCTTAAAGAGAGGAACTACAACTGAATAGATGTAAGATTGAGATGTGATAAAGCTATCTGATGCCGACGGTATGCCAAGAGAAAATACCTCATCTGCCACTCTATGCGTTTTGGTACTGTTAGCGAGTGTATGGGTGCTGACAATGCCACCGTAGATGTGATTGAACAGGTCGTTGCTGTCGGAGAGGTACTTGTAGACGATGGCGAAACCGATGTGTCTGAAAAACAATGTATAATAAAATACCGGGCAGAGAATTTAATCTCTACCTGGTATTTATACGACAATCACGAAGCACTTTTCACAATAAAAAGTTCGGACTTGTCGGTTATGGTCGAGGTGACAGGACTTGAACCTGCGGCCTCTGCGTCCCGAACGCAGCGCTCTACCAAACTGAGCCACACCTCGATACTTATTAAATTTTCACCGCAAAACGCAACCGCTCTTGCAAGGCTATAACATTATATACCATCACCGAGTAAAAGTCAAATGTTTTTTCAGCTTTGCGGAAAAATAAAAATTTCATTTCCCTATTGACAAGGTAGGAAATATGTGTTATACTCACAGCATAGCAAAATTCGGAAAGGGGAGCATAACCGTGAAGGGCTTTGTTTTTTCAAACAATATGATGCTTAAAATGTGCACACACAGCTTTTGTATGTGTATGTTTTTTTGCGCCGAAAAGTCCGATATGCTCTCTGATTTAAAAGCAAGCGTTTAAGCCGCGCACATTTGCGGAATTTAGCTTTGTTTATAATCGGGGGACTTTATCGGAGTCTTCCGATTTATTTTATTTTGTAAGGTGTGTGCTATGGAAAATTATTTTGAAAGGCTTGTAAGAGCGAATTTCCGATTTGGACGAATGTGACCTTTGAGGCAGTAATATAACAAATAAAACAGAATAGAAACGTAATTTAAAAGGAGATAATCATTATGAAAAAAATAATTTCGTGTATATTGGCTTTGGTACTTGCCCTTGCGGCGGCATTTTGTCTTTCGGCTTGCGGTGCAGGCTCGGGTAAACTGACAATTGCAATTCCCAATGATACAACAAACGAAGCAAGAGCTTTGCTTTTGCTTGAAGAATTAGGCTGTATTAAGCTGAAAGCGGGGGCGGGAATAGCCGCCACTCCGCTTGACATTGCGGAGAACCCGTATAACATAGAATTTAAAGAGGTGGAGGCCGCACAGTTGCCCAATGTGTTAAGGGATGTTGATTATGCGGTTATCAATTCAAACTATGCCATTGAAGCAAAGCTTAACCCGATAAATGATGCACTTGCTCTTGAAGGCTCGTCCTCTGCTTATGCTAATATTCTTGCGGTGAAGCAGGACAACGAAAACAGCGATTTAATAAAAGCACTTAAGGCGGCACTTGAAAGCAAAAGGGTAGCGGAATTTATTGCCGAGGAATATGATGGTGCTGTTGTGGCGGTTGCGGAAAATCCCACCGAAGGATATGACGGCACGGTGGATTATGCCGCCCTCAGCGGTAAGACCGTTACCGTTGCGGCATCTCCCACACCGCACGCGGAAATTCTTGCCGTGGCAAAGGAAATTTTGGCCGAGAAGAACATTACGCTTGAAATTAAGGAATTTACCGATTATGTTCAGCCGAACAGGGTGGTTGAAAGCGGAGAGGTAGATGCAAACTATTTTCAGCATAAGCCGTATCTTGACGATTTCAATTCGGAAAACGGAACACACATAGCTTCGGTAGCTCAAATTCATGTTGAACCGCTCGGTATTTACGGCGGTAAGCAAAAAACACTTGATGCCGTAAAAGGGGAGTAAAGCGAGCTTTTCGGAGAGGAATTTTCAAACTGTTATGATAGAGCTTAAAAATGTATCAAAGCAATTCAAAACCGCCGACGGTGCGGTTGAAGCCTTGAAAAATGTGTCAATTTCCGTTGCAGAGGGCGATATATTCGGAATTATAGGTATGAGCGGTGCGGGTAAAAGCACGCTTGTTCGGTGTATGAATTTGCTGGAACGACCCGACAGCGGCACGGTAGAGATTGACGGCGTGGAGCTTTGCAAATTATCGGAGCGCGAATTGCGAAAAATGCGCAGAGAAATAGCAATGATATTTCAGGGCTTTAATTTGTTAATGCAAAAAAATTGCTTAAAAAACGTTTGCTTTCCGTTGGAGCTTGAGGGCGTTGGGCGGCGTGAAGCCAAAAAAAGAGCACTTGAGCTTTTGGAGCTTGTCGGCCTTGCCGACAAGGCAGGTGCCTACCCCGCACAGCTTTCGGGCGGGCAAAAGCAGCGTGTGGCAATTGCCCGCGCGCTTGCCACAGGGCCGCGTGTTTTGCTGTGTGATGAAGCCACAAGCGCACTTGACCCCACCACCACCGATTCCGTTTTGGAGCTGATACGCGATATAAACAAAAGGCTTGGTATAACGGTTGTTGTTATTACTCACCAAATGAATGTGGTGAAAAGCATTTGCAAAAACGTTGCCGTTTTGGATAACGGCGAGGTGGCCGAGCAGGGCACGGTTGCCGAGGTTCTTTCAAATCCGAAGTCGGTTGCGGCACGGCGGCTTGTGCTTTCAAATTTATCTGCGGGGGAGGTGCAGACCGATGCTTGAGGATTTATTTTCGGCCGAAGCCCGAAGCGAGGCGTGGCGCATTATTGCGGCAGAGCTGCCCACGGCGGCCTGGGAAACGGTTTATGTTACTTTTCTTGCAACGGCCTTTGCCTTTGCAATTGGTCTGCCGCTCGGGATTTTGCTGGCTGTGGGTGAGGAAAACGGTGTTCTTCCCTTACCTAAGCGTGTGCTTTGGCTTTTGAATGTAATTATCAATCTGCTGCGCTCGGTGCCCTTCTTGATTTTAATGATTTTGGTTTTTCCGTTAACACGGCTTATTGTGGGCACCGTTGTGGGAACGCCCGCTTCAACCGTTCCGCTTGTTATTGCCGCTTTTCCGTTTGTGGCGCGGCTTGCGGAAACCACCGTTAGGGAAGTAAATCCAAACACGGTTGAAATGGCTCGCAGTATGGGGGCAACACCGCTTCAAATAATTATCAAGGTAATACTTCCCGAAAGTATACCGTCACTTATTTCCAACGCAACCACAGCCGTTACCACCATTTTGGGTTACTCGGCAATGAGCGGAATTATCGGTGGCGGCGGACTTGGAAAAATTGCAATAAACTACGGCTATTACAGATATAAATATCTTGTTATGGCGGCGGCGGTAATTTTGCTTGTGCTTTTGGTGCAGATAATCCAAAGCGCGGGTACACGGCTTGCCGTTAGGGCAGATAAAAGAAAAATCAAATAGGGAGCTGATTTTATGTCAAAAATTTATACATCTGTTGACCAACTGATAGGTAAAACTCCGCTTTTGGAGCTTACAAATACCGAAAAGAAATACGGGATTTCGGCAAAGCTTTTGGCTAAGCTTGAATATTTTAATCCCGCAGGCTCCGTGAAGGACAGGGTGGCAGCGGTAATGCTGAACGAGGCTGAAAAAAGCGGCAGACTGCAACCGGATTCGGTTATTATAGAACCGACCTCCGGCAATACCGGAATAGGCCTTGCGGCGGTTGCGGCGGCACGCGGCTACAGAATTATTATAGTTATGCCCGACAGTATGTCGGAGGAGCGCCGCAGGCTTATGCGTGCATACGGAGCTGAGCTTATACTCACAGAGGGCGCAAAGGGGATGAAGGGCGCTATAGCGCGTGCCGAGGAATTGGCCGCGGAAATCCCGAAAAGCTTTATTGCGGGTCAATTTGTTAATCCGGCAAATCCGCAGGCGCATTTTGAGGCTACCGGCCCCGAAATATATGCCGATACCGACGGCAAGGTGGATATATTTGTTGCGGGAGTGGGAACAGGCGGCACAATTACGGGTGTCGGCAGATATTTAAAATCGCAAAACCCCGAAATTAAAATTGTTGCGGTTGAGCCGGCTTCCTCGGCGGTGCTTTCGGGAAAGCCCGCAGGTCCGCATAAGCTACAGGGCATAGGCGCGGGCTTTATTCCCGAGGTGCTCGACACGAATATATATGACGAGATAATCACCGTGGAGAACGGTGCGGCTTTAAAGGCTGCGGCCGAGGTGGGAAAAACCGAGGGCGTGCTTGTGGGTATATCCTCGGGAGCGGCGCTTTATGCCGCAACAGAGCTTGCACTCCGACCCGAAAACAGCGGCAAAAACATTGTTGTGCTTTTCCCCGATACGGGCGAAAGATATCTTTCCTCGGAGCTGTTTGCCGAATAGTGGGAATGGATTACGGCTTTTTATGTGTAGCCTTTCGGACTGTACGAGGGAATTTTTAAAAACAACGAATGTGTTATTTCTACACAGTAGGGCAGGGGCTTGCTCCCGCCGCAGTTAAAATATTTATAATAAATATAACCGATTTTAAAAAAACAGGGCTGTTGCAGGTGAAAAATCACAAGCGACAGCCTTTTTGCAAACAAAACGGCGGGAGGCAAGCCCCCGCCCTACGATAGTGTCTAGCGAAGCGAGACTGAGGGGTAGTTTTGTTAAGAAACTTAAATTATCTCTCCCTCCGACCTCGCTGCGCTCGGCCACCTCCCCCGTCAGGAGGAGGCAAAGAATTTGCACAAGTCAATTAAAAGGCCCCCTTGCCTTTAGGGCCGATGTCCCCGCGGTGCGGGGAAAATGTCGCGAAGCGACAAAAGGGGACGGCTCCGTCAGAGTGTTGAGCGAAGCGAAACTGGGGGATACTTAAATTTGCTCTAACCTAAAATAACAATTTGGTTTCTGCGTAGGATTCAGTTTTTTGTATCTCTCCGACCTCGCTACGCTCGGCCACGTCTCGGCTGCCGCCTCGGTCGGTGCTTCTGCCGTTGGCAGAGGTCTCCGCCGGAGACC
>CAZKUO010000076.1:0-4517 GCA_964555975.1 uncultured Ruminococcus sp.
ATTTTTTTAGATGTTGTAAGACCGATTCCGAAGATATAGGTGAGGCCGATTTCGACCCGCTTTTCATTCGGAAGATCAACACCAGCAATACGTGCCATTTATCAAAGCACCTCCATTTTTTTCTTCACGCGCAATTAACCCTGACGCTGCTTGTGCTTGGGGTTTTCGCAGATAACCATTACCTTACCCTTGCGCTTGATTATTTTGCATTTTTCGCAAATCTTTTTAACAGAAGGTCTGACTTTCATTTGGATTATACCTCCTTAATTTTTTGACTGTTATTTTGAACGCCAGGTTATACGACCCTTTGAAAGGTCATACGGAGACATTTCAACAGTCACCTTATCCCCCGGCAGTATCCGTATAAAATTCATACGGAGCTTTCCGGAAATGTGGGCAAGGATTATATGTCCCCCCTGGATCTCAACCTTGAACATTGCGTTCGGCATTGCTTCCACAACGACGCCCTCAAGCTCGATCATATCTTCCTTAGACATCTTGGTTCCTCCCTTTCAAGCCCTCGACCCTAAGCCTTGCAAGCTCACGCCTGAGTGCTTTATTCGTACTGTAGCTGCCCTTATCAAGAACTGTGCCCGTAAGCGCGGTATGCTTTGCATTCTTGCGCTTGGGTCTCTCAAGCGGACGTTCTTTGCCGTCACACAGGTAGAGATAGTCACCGTCGGTGGCTACCACCGTCATAATGTGACCCTTGTCACGCCCCGCCTTTGAAAACACTATACGTCCCACCATACGCGCATCCTCACACCACGGTCATAATTTTAGGACCGTCGGCCGTTATTGCCACCGTATGCTCAAAATGAGCCGAAAGTGAGCCGTCCTTGGTTAAAACAGTCCACCCGTCCGGCTGAACCTTAACATCAAAGCCGCCGGCATTTACCATGGGCTCGATTGCAATTGTCATACCGGGTAACAGGCGTATTCCCCTGCCTGGTGTACCGAAATTCGGAACCTCGGGTGCTTCGTGCAGGTGAGTACCCACGCCGTGACCGACAAACTGCCGCACAACAGAGTACCCTCTTGCCTCAACATACCTTTGCACCGCATAGCCTATATCACCGATTCTGCCGCCGGCACAGGCCGCGCTTATGCCCTCGTAAAGGCTTTCGCGGGTAGTGTCAATAAGGCGCCTCGCCTCGGGGGATATATCCCCGCAGGCAAAGGTAGCGGCATTGTCACCGTGATAACCGTCAAACTTTGCACCGAGATCTATACTTACTATATCTCCCGCGCGCAGCTTGCGCTTTTCGGAGGGTATGCCGTGAATAACCTCGTTGTTGATTGATATGCAGGCGGTAGCGGGATAGCCCTCGTAGTTTTTAAAGTTGGGCTCTCCGCCGCGACGTCGGATGTATTCCTCCGCCAAGCGATCGATTTCCGCAGTTGTAACTCCGGGCTCTACCGCTTTACCGGCTGCCTCCAATGCTCCGGCCGATATACTGCAAGCTTCCTTCATTATTTTAAGCTCGCGACCGGTTTTAAGCACTATCATATATTGCTCTCCAGCGCTTCAAGCACCAGTCGGGTGGTATCGGCAACCTCATCCTGACCCTCAACGGTCAAAAGCTTGCCGCCTGCCCTGTAATAATCCTTGAGCGGCTCGGTCTGCTCGTGATAAACATTAAGTCTGTTTTTCACGGTTTCGGGCTCATCATCCTTACGGATAACAAGCTTACCGCCGCAGGAATTACAAATGCCGTCAACTGCGGGCTTTTTATACTCGGTGTGATAGCTGGCACCGCATTTTTCGCAAACACGTCTGCCCGACATACGCTTAACTATCTCACCGTCGGCAACCTCAATCGAAAGAGCGGCATCAATACCGAAGCCCATTTCGTCAAGTGCCTCAGCCTGGGGAATTGTACGCGGGAAGCCATCCAAAATATAACCGTTTTCACAGTCGTTCTCGGAAAGGCGCTCCTTAATAATGCCTATTACAACATCATCCGGAACAAGCTCGCCCGCATCTATATAGGATTTAGCCTTAATGCCCATTTCCGTACCGTTTTTAAGTGCGGCACGTATTATGTTGCCGGTGGAAACGGTAGGAATATTGTATTTCTCGGATATTATTTCTGCCTGGGTGCCTTTACCCGCACCCGGCGCTCCCAAAAGTATGAGCTTCATATTCTGTACTCCTGTTCTTAATCAAGGAATCCCTTATAATGACGCATCATCATTTGAGATTCAAGATTACGCACGGTATCAAGCGCAACGCCTACCATAATCAGCACCGAGGTTCCTCCGAGCGAAATGTTGATTCCGCCGATACTGCCTATAAGTATGGGAAGTATAGCTATTACACTGAGGAAAAGAGCGCCCATAAGGGTTATTCTTGACAAAATCTTTGAAATAAAATCCGAAGTGGGTTTTCCGGGACGTATGCCCGGTATTGCGCCGCCGTTTTTACGCAGATTGTTTGCCATTTCAATGGGATTGAACTGGATTGTTGCGTAGAAATACGCAAATCCGATAATCAAAATGAAATAGATAACCGCATAAAACACGCCCTGCACGCTGAAAAGCGATAATGCCTTGTACCAAAAGCTGTTCTCGTTCTTCATAAATGAAAGTATCATCGTGGGAAGCATAAGAATGCTTGAGGCAAAGATTATCGGCATAACACCCGACATATTAACCTTAATCGGAATGTGGGTATTTTGACCGCCGTACATCTTATTGCCGACAACCCTCTTGGCATACTGCACCGGAATACGGCGCTCCGCCTCGGTCATCCAGACAATGAAGGCTATTATAAGCAGGAACAGCACAACTATGGCAACCACGGCAAGCTGCCTGTCAAGCTTCCAATAAGCAATGAGCATATTGAGAGCCTGCGGACCGCGGGAAATAATACCCGCAAAGAGCAGCATTGAAATACCGTTGCCTATGCCCTTTACGTCTATCTGCTCACCGAGCCACATAACAAGCGCCGAGCCCGCCGTAAAGGCAAGCACAATTACGAATGCCGCAAAGATAACGGCACCGCCCGTTACGCTCAAATAGTTGCTGTTTTTAAGGTAGAAGAAGTAGGCAGTACCCTGTATAAGAGCCAACGCAACCGTTGTGTAGCGCGTTATCTGCGCAAGCTTCTTCTGGCCCTCCTCGCCCTCCTTTGAAAGCCTCTCAAGGGCGGGAATAGCAACGCACAAAAGCTGTACTATAATGGAGGAGTTGATATACGGTGTAACCGACATTGCGAATATTGCGCCGTATTCCAGGCCGCCTCCCGTCAGGATGGACAGATAGCTGAAAAATTCATTTGTTGTTCCCGATTCGGTTGCAGCCTTAAGAGCGGCAACATCAATATATGGCACCGGAATAACCGAGCCTATTCGGAAAATTAAAACGATGAAAACGGTAAAAAGAATCTTATTGCGAATTTCTTTTATTTTCCAGGCGTTTCTTAATGTTTCCAGCATCAGATCACCTCAGCCTTTCCGCCGAGAGCATTAATCTTTTCGGCAGCGGAAGCAGAGAAAGCGTTAAGCCTTACGGTGAGCTTCTTTGTGAGCTTGCCGTTGCCCAAAACCTTAATCGGAAGGTCTGCCTTCTTTACTATACCCTTGTCAACCAAAGCTGCGGCATCAACCGTAGCGCCGTCCTCGAACACCTCAAGTGCGGAAAGGTTAACAGCTATCCGTTTCTCGGCAAAAATATTATTGAAGCCACGCTTCGGAATACGTCTCTGAAGGGGCATCTGACCGCCTTCAAAGCCGGGGCGCATACCGTGACCGGCACGTGCCTTTTGGCCCTTATGACCCTTGCCGGCGGTTTTGCCGTTGCCCGAGCCGTGACCTCTGCCTATACGCTTCGCCTCCTTAGTGGAGCCGAAAGCCGGAGATAATTCATGCATTTTCATTGTTCGCACCTCCTTGCTTAATTCACGCGATTTAAATCGCATTTCCGCTTTTATGCGGATAAAAGGATTTATTTTGCGGCCGAAACCTCAACAAGATGTGAAATCTTATTGATTTTGCCTCTGGTCTGCTCATTATCGGGCTGAACCCTCTCATCACCGATTTTGAAAAGACCGAGTGCGTTTGCGGTTGCTATTTGATCCTTTTTTGCACCTATGGTGCTCTTTACCAGCTTTATTTTAAGGCCGGCAGCCTTTTTTGTTGCCATAACGCTGCTCCTCCTTAACCGATTATTTCCTTAACAGACTTGCCGCGAACAGCCGCTACCTCCTCGGCACTGCGAAGCGATGCGAGGCCGGCAACCGTAGCGCGAACAACGTTGCAGGGATTGTTTGAACGTAAAGCCTTGGTACGAATGTCGGTAATACCGACGGTTTCAACCACCGCACGAACGGCACCGCCGGCAATAACGCCGGTACCGGGGGCTGCGGGCTTCATAAGAACGCGGCCTGCGCCGAATTCACCCATAACCTCATGCGGAATTGTTGTACCCTTAAGGGATACCTTTATAAGATTCTTTTTAGCGTCTTCGATTCCCTTGCGAATGGCATCCGGAACCTCGCCCGCTTTACCGAGACC
>CAZKUO010000077.1:0-3662 GCA_964555975.1 uncultured Ruminococcus sp.
ATATCGGCAAATGGAAATTAAACGAGCAAATCGACCGTGCCGAGGAAATTCAGCATGAATTGGAAAAAATGTACGCCGAGGAATAAACCGAAACAAAACCACCCCGCAGCGTTACTTTCCGTAATCCTTAAAGGATCGCGGTGTGCATCCGAAATGCTTTTTCACCACTCTTGCAAAGTATTTTGAGTCATTAAAGCCGCTATCATATGCAGCTTCCTCAACCGACATACCGCCCGCAATAAGATTTCTTGCATGCTCAATTCTTAATTCCGTAACATATTCCATTGGAGTTTTTTGATAATTCTTTTTAAAAATCTGTCTGAAAGCAGTTGCACTGATATTTGACCTTGCACATACATTTTCAATATTCAGTTCACTGCTTTTATAATCGGCATTCAACAAAGATACTGCATTCAAAAAATTCGGCGGCAAGGTCACTTCTGTATCCTTTTCAAGCATTGTTCCGATAATCAAATACAGTAACGACATTGTATATGCCGCAAAGCCCGCCATTTTATTTTGCCATGTTGAGTGGGCATTTAAAAACAATTTATATATTTTATCACTGTTTTGAAAAGAATATACCTCAGCATTGCTGTCACACTGCGCTGTTACAAAATGAATAACCAACAGCTCTGTGTCTGTATAATCGGCAACATATCCCACGCCTTGTGGGATATACAAAATACCGTTGCTGTTTACAGTACATTCCTTCTCGCCGCTTTTAATCACCGCACTGCCGCTTATTCTGAAAGCCAATGCCGAATATGCACGGGGTGCAACATTGAATGTTCCACCTTTCCATAACATATGCTCGACGCCAATCACTTTAAGTATAGGATTGCCTGCATCAAAGAGCATCAAAATCACCTCACTTATATTGTATTTCATTTTGGACAAAATTTCAAGTGTTGAATAATCCACCTTTTTTGTCGGAATGTGAGTTTGTTTTTTTGTGCAACACAGTTATAATGATTACAAATTCAAAACAAATTCAGAGGTGTTTTATTATGAAGGAATATTTCATCCTAAACAATGCAACAACCGCTTTAGCCGACCGGCGCATGGAAAACAACACTGTTAAAAATCTGTGGCACAGCTTCACATTCCATAATGGTTCTCTTGAAATAAAAGCCGGTGATGAGCTTTCCTTCCGCATAGGAAGCACTGTCGCTCCGACACTTCGCGAAAACAGGGACTATTCTCTTCTTGTTGACTGCAACGGAGCAGCAGTTGTCGGAAAGGACTATCCGTCACTCATGCGGGGATTTATTTCTCTTTTGATGAAAATAGAATATGAAGACGGGCAAACAATAATTCGCTATACAGAAGAAGAAAGCAATTACAAAATACAAAACAGAATGCTGCACATATGCGTTTTTCCAGAAAATGACCTTTACTTTATTAAAAAGCTGATTCGTCTTGCGGGGCTTTGCCAATATACGCATATTGTAATTGAATTTTGGGGAATGCTTAAATACGATTGCCTAAAGGAGCTTTCTTGGCCGAATGCCTTTACCAAAGAGCAGGTTAGAGAGCTTATAAATGAATGCCGTGAATTTGGCATAGAGCCTGTTCCTATGTTTAACCAATTAGGTCATGCAGCCGCATCGCGCGGTGGGTACGGTAAGCATGTTGTGCTTGACCAGAATCCACACCTGCATTACCTTTTCAGTCCTGACGGATGGGTATGGAATATTAAATCGGATGAAGTATTTGAGTTATTAAAAAAGGTCAGAAGTGAGCTGTATGAATTGTTCGGAAACAGTAAATTCATCCACATCGGCTGTGATGAAGCACATTTTCTCAACAACAATGACACATTAAGAAAAGAATTTCCGAGCTATCTTGCCAAGCTCACAAATGAAATCGAGGCAGAGGGCAGAAGACCGATGCTTTGGATGGACATGCTACTTCCGGAAAATGAATTTAAAAAATGCTATTCGGTTGGTAAAAAGGATGAAATCGAGAAGCTTCGCAATTCAACGGCAAAATCCACCGTTTTTGTTGATTGGCAATATTCCTGCGAAACTGCGCCGATACCTTCAATGCTTTCTCTCAAAGCTTGCGGACATGATGTTATAGGCGCACCCTGGTTTGAAGAAAAAAATTACACGGCACACATTCAAACCGTTTCGGAAAATGATATGTTCGGAATAATGCTGACAACATGGGATACATTAAAGGATCAAATCCGATCGGTTTTAGGCTGTGCAAAAAAGTGCGGTGTAAAAACCTTTATTTGGAGTGAATACAGCGGTTTATGCGATGAAACAGCCACAATGCTTCGGCGCATCAGCTTTGAGGGCAACAGTTATGCAGACTGCGGTTGGACCAAGCATCAAATAGAGGTGTAATATGACAGGAATCCTCTATTTATTGAATGTCGCATGCTCGTCAGGGCAGTCCACCCTTGGCAAGTATTATGCAAAAAAGGGCGGAAATTCAACAAGCTTCAACATAAATAAAGCCTTTACAGGCGTTATATTATTTTTGATTTTCGGACTGATAAACGGCTTTTCATTACATTTACCTACTGTTATTTTCGGCATAGCTTACGGCATTTCTCTATGTATTTCCATGCACACCGGCTTTAAAGCTCTTGCTGTGGGCCCTATGGCATTAACAAGCATTATTGCATCTTTTTCGCTGCTGATTCCGTTTTTCTTCGGAATTTGCTTTTGGAACGAATCGATAACCGTCTTCGGCATTATCGGAATAATTCTTCTCTGCTTTTCAATCGTTTTCATAGGTGGGAAAAAATCGGGTGCTGTTTCGTTAAAATGGTTGATTTATGCCTTGGCAACACTGCTGACAAACGGAATTTGCTCCATAATACAAAAATTTCATCAAATGAAATTTCCTTCACTTTATCAAACCGAATTTATGTTTTTCGCACTGCTTTGCGTAAGTGTTATTTTAAGCATAAGTATGCTTTCTTCCCACCCTGAAGAAAAAAGCTTCAAATTCAGCGTTTCAGGTACTTTTTCGGGAGTTCTTAACAGCTGTGCGAATTACATTGTGCTGTTTCTTGCGGCAACGGAAAATGCTTCCACTCTTTTCCCGGTTATATCTGTAGCAAACATTGCAGTTGTTTGGTTGATCGGTATCATTCTATTCAAAGAAAAATTAACCGCATTGCAAACAATCGGTCTTGTTCTAGGCATTTCCTCTATTGTTTTGCTTAAACTGTGATTTTTTTACTGCGAGCGCAGTGAAAGAAAGCCGGTTACCCAATACTTTGTATATTCGTAAAGATCTTCTAAGCTCTTGCCGGAATATCCACGGCAGCTTTTGACATATTCACACAAAAGACCGTCCAAAAAAAATTTGCAAATCAAGCTCAATATAGTTTTTATCCTTTATTCGGCTATCGTTCAGGCAAAGCTCCAAAAGCTTGCCTGATGCGGTGGCCGTTAATTTTTTTGCGGCAAAAAGAAAATCATTTGAGCGGCAGAGCAAACGTGCAGAAGAAGTACAGCATGAATTGGAAATGAATTTTTAAAAGGTTTTTTATAACGCAGAAAAGCCACCTGCTCCGATAAGGAATAAGTGGCTGATAGAAAAGTTCATATTTATATGCTATAATGTGTTTTGAAAGACAAATCGGAATTTGGGAGATGCCTATGAACAAGTTTTTGAATGATATAAGGAGTGCAGAA
>CAZKUO010000078.1:0-3491 GCA_964555975.1 uncultured Ruminococcus sp.
TAAATTCTCCTTTTGTCTCGACGTTATGCTGTATTTGAGATGAATTTTCTTTTATCCTGCCGCATATCCGGAACCGAGTGCTTGACAACGGCAAAAGTTATGGTATAATATAAGTGAAATAAGGCAAACTCATTGATAAACGGTTAGCCTAAAAGTTTTTGGAAAATAACCGCAACCTTTGGACCGGGGCGGTTATTTTTTTATGCTTGTTATGTGGCCTGTTGCTACAATAAGGACTAAAATTATTAAATAATAATATTCCATAGCATCACCCCCTAACTTAATGTCAAGGGGTAAATACCCCTTGAAAATCAAAGGGCTAACCGCCTACCTTTATATAGGTTCACCTTATTCCGAATACTATTTTACCACATATAAAAGGATTTTTCAACATATTGCGGCATTTTTTGAAAGCAGGCTTGCTTTGATTTACACACAAAAGCAAAGGACACCCACCGAAACGGCGGATGCCCTGAAAGCCCTTTATTTATGCGGTTTTTCGCTTATTTGAAGTATCTGTTGAGTAAGCCCTCAAATGCGCGGCCGTGGCGTGCTTCGTCCTTAGCCATTTCATGCACTGTGTCGTGAATAGCATCAAGGTTAAGCTCAAATTTACCCATTGTTGCGCCGTTTTCGGCATCGGCACGCATTTCAAGGTTTTTCTTTGTGCTGTCGGTCACAACCTCGCCCAAAAGCTCGGCAAATTTAGCGGCGTGCTCTGCCTCTTCGTAAGCGGCCTTTTCCCAGTAAATGCCTATTTCGGGATAGCCCTCTCTGTGAGCTACACGCGCCATTGCAAGATACATACCTACCTCGGTACATTCGCCGTTGAAGTTTTCACGAAGACCGTCGATTATTCTCTGATCAACGCCCTTTGCAACACCTACAACGTGCTCGGCAGCCCAGGTTTTTTCAGCTGCCTGCTCTGCAAATTTAGAAGCGGGAGCGTGGCAAATGGGGCACTCCTCGGGGGCAGACTCGCCCTCATAAACATAACCGCAAACAAGACATACAAATTTTTTCATTTTTTATTCCTCCGTTAATTTTTTTGATTTGCATTCTTCACAAACGCCGTAGAGAACATAAACCGAGGTTTCGGGCAAAAAGCCGTTTTCCCGCGCCACAGCCGCCAGCGGATCGCCCGAAAGCGCCGCATCAACCGTTTTACCGCAAACGCGGCAATGCAGATGCGCGTGCGGCAGACTGTTGCCGTCGAAATGCTCAAAGCCATCCCCCACAGAAAGAGAAAGTATTTCCCCCGTAGCGCTGAGTTCGGCAAGATTTCTGTAAACCGTGCCGAGGCTTATATTAGGTATTTCCCGTTTTACCTCGGAATATACCCACGCCGCCGTGGGATGCGTGTTTGTTGAGCGCAAAACCCTTATTATTTCCTCTCGTTGCCGTGAATACTTTTTCATCATATCACCAAAACAGTAATGATTACTGTTTTTATTATAACAAAAATTTTCCTTTTGTCAACTGTTTTTTTAAAAAAATTCAATTTATTTTTCTTCCATAGCCAAAGCACCGCTTATTTGTTCGCAAATCTGCTTCATCCCCTCAACATCGGGGTGACCGTTTTGCTTTGAAATTCCGTAAAGCTGAACATAGGTCACCTTGCGCTCATTGCAAGCCGAAATAATTCCGCGTGTTATTTCACTTTTAAGCTCGGTATTTATAACGGTTATGATTTCGGTTTCGGGCAGAACGTATTGAATTTTCAAAAGCAGATAGCAAAAGGCCGGCAGAACGGATTTCAAATCTTCATCCGAAAATACATCCCATTTAATCTCCCCCACGGGTGAATCGGCCCAGCTGTCATTAGTGCCGCCGAAAATTATCAATCGGTCGGGTCGGGCAGCTTGAAACACACCGTTTTGCACATCGGCATCAAATCGGCCTATAAAGGATATATCCGGCACATATGCCCCACCGTAGCCGGTATTGCAGATTGTGGTGCCCGAATAGCTGTTGTTTTTTTGCAGAAGCATATTATTTTCGGCAGTAAAAAGCTTCCACCATGTCTGCGAACAATCGGTAACATCGCTCTTTTCGTTTCCGCCGTTTAAATACCAAGCTTCAAACCCGTCGGGAATACAGCCCTCAAAGGTTGAGTAGCTGTCGCCTAAAATATACAAGGTTTTAGGTGCATTGCTGTTTTCGTCATTCACGGCCGAGCTGTCCGTTCCGCCTATGCTTGAATTTACCTCCGGAGCAGACGAGGCATCACCCTCCGACGGAGTATTCACCGCCGTGCATGAGCTCATTAGGGTCAGCGCGGTTATTCCGGATAATATTCTTGAAATTATTTTCATTTTTATTCTTCTCCTTTTTTCGGTAAAATTAATTATAAAAGGCAAATCCCCGCCGCACTTTTGCTGCAAGTAAATAAGGCAGTATGGAAAACTTATTACATCCGTGGTGTTTCAAATGGAAGAAGTTAAGCTTTGACTTAAGCTGTCAGAGCTTTTTGCTGAAAATCCGCACATTAGTCTTTTGATTCAACTTGATTTATAATTAGCGCATCAAAATCAAGAAGATTAGTTATGACAACATTATTTGAAGAACAATACGAATTGCGGAGAATTTTAATAACCACTATTGGAAACAGCCTACTGCACGATAATCTGCAACATCTTAGCGAACAGACTGTTTTTACTTCTGCAGCTTAAAAACGGTACTCGTTAGGAGAAACCCTAAGACCTGATTTGCAACTAACTTAACAGTTACAAAAGCAATCCACACTATAAGAGCAGAAAATGCAGATTGAATTTTTGATTTTAGGTTATCTTTGGTATAAAATAACACCGTATTCTTTTATTAAACTTTCCAGTTCTCCTTCGTTCACATCAACATCAGACTTTTTTAGCAGAGGCAGACCGATAATCTGACAAAAAGTAGCAATATCCTTGCCATACATTTTAAAACAAGGAATTACAGTACCGTTTATAGAGCAAGGAAATAGAACTACTTTATCAAGATCACATTGTTGAGCCGCCGATTTTATTATATTAACACCATTTAGAGGCAGGCCCATCACCGTAAAATTTTGTTGCAGAAATAATTGCTTTTTTACATTTGAGGCCTCACAGTCAATTAATGTTTTCAATCCTTCTTTTGCTAAGCGATTCATAGAAGTGGATTCTATGCCAACCTTTCCGCTTAAAGCAATAAGATCAATCGTAGAATAATTCATATAGTTGTGTCCTCACTTTCAAATTTTTTGTTTCTCTTAGATAACCCGAAACAATACATATAAACTTTATAATGTCTAAAATGGTTGTCAATAATTTTAGAACCAGTTATCTCAAATCAACTGTAGTAGTTTTTTCACTTTGTTAATTCACCTTAGTTATCGGATATAACCACTTTGGTCGCTGCAATCTTCTGATTGCTATACAGTACAACATCCTTAATAACCAATTTGTGTATTGCAGAAATCAATGTAGCCATACATTCGTAATCTACTTTTCCGTTTTTTGTTGGCAATG
>CAZKUO010000079.1:0-3063 GCA_964555975.1 uncultured Ruminococcus sp.
AGCTTCGGGGATCTTATTCAGTATATCGTAATGGAATATATTGAGGGCATCACTCTAAAGGAGTATATCGGCCGCGAGGGCAGCCTGCGTTGGAAGGATGCCGTGCATTTTACCATTCAAATATTAAAGGGCCTTCAGCACGCGCACGATAAGGGCATAGTTCACCGCGATGTAAAGCCGCAGAATATAATGGTCCTGCCCGACGGCACCATTAAGGTGACCGATTTCGGTATTGCGCGCTTTGCCAGAAGCGAGCAGCGCACCATAACCGATAAGGCAATAGGCTCGGTTCATTACATCAGCCCCGAGCAGGCAAGGGGAGAGCGTACCGACGAAAAGACCGATATTTATTCGGTAGGTGTTATGCTTTACGAAATGCTCACGGGTCAGCTTCCGTTCCAGGCGGAAAGCGCGGTTTCGGTTGCAATAATGCAGCTTCAGCGTGACCCACAGCTTCCTACCGAAATTAACGGTTCAATCCCCTTGGGGCTTGAGCAAATAACCATGCACGCCATGCAAAAGAGCGCGGATAGACGTTATCAGTCAGCCTCCGAAATGCTGTGTGATTTGGGTAATTTCAGAAAGGATCCGTCGCTTACCTTTGAATATTCCTACTTTGTGGACGATTCGCCCACAAAATTCGCTCCCGCCGCATTTGATTACGACAGTGTTCAGGTGGATGAAGACCGTGCGGAGGTTAAGGAAAAGAATAATATGATACCGATTTTGGCGGGTATTGCGGTAACGCTTGTTGTTGCCATAGGCGTGCTTGCGGCAATTTTTGTGCCGCGCTTGTTATCGCCCACCGGCTCAGAGCTTGTTTGCCCGAAATTTGTGGGACAAAAGCTTGAGGATGTTTTGGAAAATGATGAATACAAGGCCAATTTCACCTTTGAGGATGAATGGGAGTCAAATGCCGATTATGAGTACGGCTATATTTACGAGCAATCAAAGGCAGAGGGGCAAAAGCTTAAAAAGGGCGCCACAGTAACGCTTTACGTAAGCAAGGGTCAGTCCACAACCAAGGTTCCCGATGTTTACGGCAAAACCGAATCCGCAGGCGTTTCCGAGCTTAAGGCGGCCGGCTTTGTAACCGTTATAGCGGAAATGCCGAGTGAGGATGTTGAAGCGGGTCTTATTATTAAAACCTCACCGCAACGCACCGAGGTTGTTGAGGAAAACGCCAAGGTGACAATTTACGTAAGCACCGGCAAAACCATTAAAAACGTAAACACTCCGTCTGTTGTAAGTATGAAGCAGGCTGATGCCGAAAAGCTTTTGAGCGATAAAAAGCTTATTGCCGAGGTTGAGGAGGTTTATTACTCTGCCGCTTCGGATTATGAATTTGCTCCCGTAGGCTATGTTATAAAGCAGGAAACGGCTGAAAATCAAAGCATACCCGAGGGCTCCACGGTTAAAATTTATGTAAACAAGGGCTTCTCGGCCGATATTTCCGTTAAGCTGCCCGATAAAAAGGTATTTAAGCTTGAGCAGTACTATGTTTCGCTTTGGGAGAACGGAACTGCCGTTTCGGAAAGCAAGCTGCTTGATGCCACAAAGCTTACAAAATATACCTTTGAGGGCATAACCTCAAAGCGTGACAGCGGCAATTACACCGTTAAAATCAAGAGTGCAGACGGCAAAAAGTATCTTGATTATCAGCTTATAAACGTTGATTTTAAAGAGGGTACTTCAAAAACCGCCACCACCTATGAAGATTATTTGACCCTCAACCCGACCGAAACGGGCAATCCGGGAGAAGCGGGCAATTGAACGGCATAATTGTTAAGGCACTTTCCGGCTTTTATTACGTAAGCGCTAACGGTGCCGAATATGAATGCAGAGCAAGGGGAAGCTTCCGCAAAAGCGGAGTTTCCCCTTTGGTTGGTGACAGGGTGGAATTTGAGCCTGAGGGCACGGGTGGCACGGTAACAGAGGTTTTGCCGCGCAAAAGCTTTCTTTTGCGGCCGCCGGTTGCAAATATTGACAGGCTGTTTATAGTTTCCTCCTACGAAAAGCCCGCCCCGAATACCGCAATAATCGACCGAATGACCGCAATGGCCCTGTATGCGAAAATACTACCCGTGCCGGTTTTCAATAAATGCGATGCGGGTGATTTTACACCTTTAGAGCGGCTTTACCGTGCGGCCGGCTTTAAGACCTACACCGTTTCGGCAAAAACGGGCGAGGGAATTGAGGCGCTAAAGGCAGAGCTTGGCAGCGGAATAAATGCTTTTACTGGCAACACGGGTGTTGGAAAATCAAGCCTGCTTAATGCCGTTTTGGGTGTTGAAGCACTCAAAACAGGGGAGATAAGTGATAAGTTAGGCCGTGGCAGGCATACCACACGGCACACCGAGCTTATTCCCTTTTCGGACGGCTATGTGGCGGATACACCGGGCTTTTCAACCTTCGATACCGCCGCCGAGCTTGAATTTAAGGAGCATTTAATAGAATTTTTCCCCGACCTTTATGAGTATTCGCACGAATGTCGCTTTTCCTCCTGCACCCACACCTGTGAGTGCGGCTGCGGAGTTCTTGCGGCGGTGGACGGCGGAAAGCTTGCCGCAAGCCGCCACGAATCGTATAAAGCGATTTTTAACGAATTAAAGGATTTAAAGCCCTGGAATACAAATAAAAGGTAACATTTTTACTCCGATTTTATATAATGGTATTAAAAGCTGAGGTAATCGGAGGGATGCGAAATGCGCAGGGGTGGCGGCTGTAATCGCAATAAGGGACTCATTGGGTTGACCTTTGCCTGCGGCTTGCTTATAAGCTGCTTTTGCCCGCCGAAGCTGCTGGTTGCGGTGCTTGCAATTTGGGTGATAATACTCGGCTTTTCCGGCGGCTGTTGCCGATAATTTATCTTGGAGGTCTTTTTATGAAGGTTGTATTATTCAAAAGTCCTAAGCTTTTAAGCGGTATTTTGCGTGTGCTTTTCGGTATAAAAAAGCAGTCGGCATAGTTAAATAACCCTTATTTTTGCGGTAAAACGGTGAAGCTGTCGTTAATTCCCAAAGTAAGTTCCACAGTAGGAAAGAGGTGGAAGTTAGTGCGGGA
>CAZKUO010000080.1:0-2975 GCA_964555975.1 uncultured Ruminococcus sp.
GTCCGATTTCATTTTTTTAAAAAAAGCTATTGACAAACGGACAGTTTCAACATATTATTTACTATGGTACAGACGGCGCTTCATTGCCGTCATTCTTTTTCAAAATTTCAGGAGGCATTTATTATGGTATTTGAAAAAATCAAAGAAATATTGG
This sequence comes from uncultured Ruminococcus sp., assembly GCA_964555975.1. Lineage (GTDB taxonomy): Bacteria > Bacillota > Clostridia > Oscillospirales > Acutalibacteraceae > UBA737. Next base: position 155 of record CAZKUO010000080.1, read on the forward strand.
CGGAGCAGCTTGATGCCGACCGCGACGAAATGACAATGGAAACCAAAATAGCCGAGGACCTTGAGGCCGACAGTCTGGATGTGGTTGAGCTTTTAATGTCTATTGAGGATGAATTTGAGGTTGAAATTCCCGATGAGGAAATTGAAAATTTAAAAACCATAGGCGATGTGGTTGAATACATACAGAATAATATGTAAGCTTTAAAAAATGCGCTGCCGTGGGTGACAACTGCCTACCCATACGGTCAGCGCTTTATTTAATGCGGGGGCTTTCGTTATTCGTAATCCTCAATTGCCTGTGTTGCCTCCGCACGTGTGGGAAAGGCTATTCCGCAGCGCAAAAGCCTTGCATCCTCCTCGGGGAGGGCTTCAAGCGATATTTCTCCGTAAACGGTAATCACACGGCCGTCGTTATAAAGCGCAACATTGTTTCCGTAGGCCTTGAGCACCCAAGAGGAGGGCTCATAGGCACTGTTTTCGGCCACAATACCTATTACCGTAAGAATTATTACAATTGCGGCGGTAATAACCGAAACGGCTATCATAATACCGCGTCTTTTTTCGGCTGTCATTAATTTTCCTCCCTTATTTTGTAAGCTGTGGCTTTCGGTATAATTTTGCCCAAATCATCCCATTATATTCACAAAGGAGAATCGGTGTGTGATTTTGTTAATTGCCTTGTCGGTCGCGGCACTACTGCTTGCGGGCGGCGCTTATATATGCTATCGGCTTGCCTTTGCGGTGCCGCGCTCACAAAAAAACCGCCTGCTTGAATTGCCGGATAATGAGCAATATGCACCCTACCGCGAGGAGGCCGCCGCACTTATGCGGGGTGTTTCCGAAATTCCGTTTTGTGAAGTGAGTATTACTTCGCATGACGGACTGCGGCTTTGTGCAAGGTATTACGAAACGAGGCCGGGCGCCCCGCTTCAAATAATGCTTCACGGCTATCGCAGCAGTGCCGAAAGGGATTTCTGCGGCGGACTTGCCGAGGCCTTAAGGCTCGGCTTTAACGTGCTTTTGCCCGACCAGCGTGCCCACGGAAAAAGCGAGGGCCGTGCCTTGAGCTTCGGTATAAACGAAAGCCGAGATTGTCTTGCCTGGGTCGATTATGCGGTAAAGAGCTTTGGAAATGATACCGAAATTATACTTTACGGAATGTCAATGGGGGCCGCAACGGTGCTTATGGCCTCGGCACTGCCGCTGCCCGATAACGTAAAGGGAATTGTGGCGGATTGCGGCTATACCTCACCCTCGGCAATTATTAAAAGTGTTGTGGCCGAGCGGCATTATCCGCTTTTCCCAACCTATGCGCTCATCCGCCTGGGAGGGTGTATTTTCGGCGGGTTTGACATAGAAAGGCATTCCGCAAGCGAGGCACTTAAAGGCTGCAAAATCCCCGTGCTTTTTATCCACGGGGAGGATGATCGCTTTGTTCCGTGCGATATGGGTCGTGAAAACTACGCCGCTTGCGCTTCGCAGGGTAAGCGGCTGCTTGTTGTGCCGAAGGCCGGTCACGGCATAAGCTATATGGTTGACAGGGAAGCCTATTTGAGAGAGCTTAAAGCTTTTTTAAATTCGGTTTTGTGATTTGAGCCGCGGCAGCAGTGCCGAAAGCGGAAAAATGTTGACAAGCAATTGTCGGTTTGATATACTTTAATCGGTTGTTAACTGACTGTCAGCCTAAAACAGGGAGGACTAATAATGAATATACTTGTAACCGGAGCTGCGGGCTTTGTCGGGAAAAATTTATGCGAAGCACTTAAAAGCATTCGCGACTGCAAGGACAGAACGCGCAGTATTAAAATCGAAGAAATTTTCGAGTATGATGTAAACACCGAAAAGGCCTTGCTTGACGGGTTTTGCCAAAAGGCGGACTTTGTGTTTAACCTTGCGGGGGTAAACCGCCCGCAAAATACCGAGGAATTTATGCAGGGCAATTTCGGCTTTGCAAGCGAATTGCTGGATACCCTTAAAAAGCACGGGAACAAATGCCCTGTAATGCTTTCAAGCTCAATACAGGCAACACTTATCGGCAGATATGACAGTGACTACGGCAGAAGCAAAAAGGCAGGGGAGGACCTGTTCTTTGAATATGCCGCGGAAACGGGCACAAAGGTGCTTGTATACCGTTTCCCGAACCTTTTCGGTAAATGGTGCAGACCGAACTACAACAGCGCGGTTGCAACCTTTTGCCATAACACGGCGAATGACCTGCCCATAACCGTAAATGACCGCAATATAAAGCTTGAGCTTTTGTATATTGACGATTTGGTGGCCGAAATGTTAGATGCGCTTGAAGGAAATGAGCATCACTGCGAATTTGACGGAATAGATACCGTGCTTTGCGAAAGCGGTAAGTATTGCGCCGTTCCGACAACCCACAGGGTCACTCTCGGGGAAATAGCCGATTTGCTGGAAAGCTTCAAGAATCAGCCGAAAACGCTCGTAATGCCGCAAATACCCGAGCATTCCTTTGCACAAAAGCTTTACAGTACATATCTTTCGTATTTACCTAAGGAAAAGGCCTGTCTTCAGCTTAAAATGAACAGGGATGACAGAGGCTCCTTTACCGAGCTTTTAAAAACCGAAAACTGCGGTCAGGTAAGCGTAAACATTTCAAAGCCCGGTATTAAAAAGGGTGAACACTGGCACAACACCAAGTGGGAAATTTTTATTGTGGTTTCGGGTCACGGAATTATAGAACAGCGAAAAATCGGCAGTGATGAGGTTTTACGCTTTGAGGTATCGGGCGAAAATATACAGGCAGTATATATTTTGCCGGGCTACACACACAATATTATAAATCTCTCGGAAACGGA
>CAZKUO010000081.1:0-2765 GCA_964555975.1 uncultured Ruminococcus sp.
CCACGGTCTCCAGTGCCACAAACTGGCGCTTTAACCAACTAAGCTACATCCACCAAATTACGACTAACATTATACCATAACTTTAAGTTTTGTCAACACCTAATTTTACGGAAGTGGGGAAAATTTGCAAAATCGGCCGTCTGCAAATACTCGGATTAAGCTAAAGCAGCCCCGCGGTTTTCACAGCGGGGCTGTATCTATATAATGGGGTATTTCAAAGCTCAGACAAAGCCCATATAAGCCCCTGCTTTATAAATATGCAAAACAGCTTAAATCGGTGATTTTCTTATAAAGAGAACACCGAGGGTATTTGCGCCGCAATGGGCGGAAACGGTGCAGCCTGCGCGTGTGAAAAACACCTCCTTAAAGGGGCAAAGCTCCTTTATAAGTGCCAAAAGCTCACTTGTAAGCTCAGGGTCACAGCCGGCATGGGTTAAAAACACGCGGTCGGTCATTATATCGTCGTTCTCGGAAAGCTTTTCGGTGATGTATTGCTTTGCAACCTCGGAAAACTTTCCGCGGTATTTTTTGGCAACATCCATTTTACCGTTCTTAACCTGAATACAGGGCTTAAGGCGCAGCAAATTGGCACCGAGCATGGCCACCGCCGAGCAACGGCCGCCCTTGTGGAGATATTCAAGACTGTCGATTATAAAGGAAGCATCAACACAGGGCACAAGCGCATTTGTTTTTTCAACAATTTCCGCGGCCTCAAGCCCATCGTTACGCATTTCCGCTGCGGCAACAACCAAAAGCCCGCCGCCGGTGGAAAGGTTTTTCGTATCTATAACATACACATTTCCAAGCTCTGCCGCCGCCAAACAAGCGTTAGAGTAGGTAGATGACATTTCCGAGCTTATTGTGAAATGAATAACCGTTTTGCCGTCCTCTGTAAACTGCCTGAAAAAATCAAGCATATCCCCTACATTGGCCGCTGAGGTTTTGGGGAGCTCCCCTGTTTTATCATGATGTGCATAAATATCATCCGGTGTTATATCAACACCGTCAATATAGGTTTTTCCGCCGAGTGTTACAGCGAGTGGCGAGATTTTAATATTATACCTTTCCTTAAGCTCGGTGCTTAAATCGGTTGTGCTGTCACTTGTGATTATTATATCGGTTTTCAAAATTTAACCTCCTGTTTTGTATTTAAGCAGATCATATAGCTTTGTGAATTGATTATAACACATTTCGACCGAATAATCAACAATTTCAATTTTAAATGCCGTAAATATATTACCGCAAGTGTGTCTTTTTGATTTTTTGTTCTTTTTCGTATTAACAAAGCCCGAAAATTTTCGGCTCAATTCGGCTCTTTCGGTAACAAACTGAGGAAATTGCAGTAAAATGTTATGGGACAAATATGCAGTGCAGCCGCGAAACGGCCTTGCACCGTAGCCCAAATCATAAAAGGAGTACGGAAAAATGGAAAGAAAATTCAATGCAGCCGAATTTTACGAAAAATGCGGCTGTATGAGCACAGCTTCAAGTGCCGAAAACGGAAGCGAACGCAAATGCACCGATCCGTTGACAATGGTATTTATTAACGCTCAGCCCTTCAATGAGGTTTATACAACCGAAATGGCCTTTCAAAACGGAACCCTGTTTCCCGAGCTTAACAAGCCGTTTTTGGGAGGTGCACGTAAATGAAAGAAAAAGCAATGCTGAAGCGCCGACTTTACGAGTTGGATTTTGCAATTTACGAGCTTATTCTGTTTTCGGATTCTCACCCGGATTGCCGAAAAGCGCTTGAGCTTATGGGTGAATACAGAAAAAAGCGTGAAGAAACGGCCGCGGAATACCGTGAAAAGTTCGGGGAGCTTATAATAACCGCCGCCGATGCACCCACCGATTGCCGCTGGAAATGGATAGACGACCCGTGGCCGTGGGAAAATAATTTTACGGAGGCGTGACAGCTTATGTGGAGCTATGAAAAGAAATTACAGTACCCGGTGAATATAAAAAATCCAAATCCGAAATATGCACAGATAATTATGGAGCAATACGGCGGTCCCGACGGCGAAGCCTCGGCTTCCCTAAGATACCTTACACAGCGTTACGGTCAGCCCTACGGTGAGGTAAAGGGTATGCTTACCGATATCGGTAGAGAAGCATCTATAATGTTCCTTTCAGAAGCTACCGCTTTTTTGTTGCTTTGAGGGCCGTGTAGCTCCATTTGATAGGAAGTAAATTTAAATAAACATCTATGTTGTCGCAATCTTTAACCACCATTTTGTCTAAGATGTGCTTATAGAAATCATCTTCATATTCCACACCGCCGACAATTTCACCCACCGCATCTTCGATTTCTTTGATGAGTTGCTGTTGTTGTGAGATCTCTTGGTGCTGTTTATGGGTACTGCCGATAACGGATTGCAGTTCTGCGATTTCTTTATCACAATTAGAACGGGCGGCTGTAAATTCGTCCTTACTAATCAGATTTGACATATACAGTTCAATCAGATTGGCTCGCTTGCCCTCAATCGTTTTAATCTGTTCTTTCAGTTTTGGGGCATCTGTACCCGTGGTGTCCGGTGCGATAACGGACCTAATAACGGAAATCAGATTATTTGTAATTTTTTCTTTATTGTATTTAAGGCTCCTCACAACGAGATACATTATGTGTGTTGCATCTTCATTTCGGATACTAAGTCCCCGACAGCCGACTTGATTTCCTGCCTTATCAATATGAGGGCTTCCGTGCTTTGCGGCTTCATAACATCGCCACGCTTTGTAACGGCTTCCGTCTTTTCGTGTTTTATACC
>CAZKUO010000082.1:0-2063 GCA_964555975.1 uncultured Ruminococcus sp.
GAAAGCTTGTAATCGGCCGCCCCGAGGGCGGGGTGGCCGGCAAAAGCACCGTAGAGCGCACGGTTTATATCTGCCTGTAAATGCTCAATGCGCATTCCCATTGAAAAGGGCTTCCGTATAATTTCAATGTTTTTTGAAAGCAGCATTTCAAAGGTATCACGCGCGGAATGACCCGTTGCCAAAATTAAAAATTCACATGGCAGCTCCGTTCCGCCTGCGGTTACCGAGCGCAGACGGCCGTTTTTTATCGTTATACCGTCAAGTCGGGTATTAAAATGTATTTCTCCACCGAGGGAGATTATTTCATTACGTATGCTTTTCACAACCGAGCAGAGTATATCAGTTCCTATGTGGGGCTTGGCATCGGTTAAAATTTCGGGCGGTGCTCCGTGGGCCGCAAATATCTTAAGCACCTCACGGCAACGTATATTTTTAATACCGGTGTTCAGCTTTCCGTCGGAAAAGGTGCCGGCGCCGCCCTCACCGAACTGCACGTTTGTTTCGGTATTAAGCGGAGAACCCGCAAAAAAGCTTTTTACAAGCTGTGTGCGCTCATCAACGCTTGCGCCGCGTTCAAGCACAATGGGGCAAAGCCCCGCCCTTGCAAGGGTGAGGGCTGCAAACATTCCCGCAGGGCCGAAGCCCGCAATTACGGGTCTTGTGTTGCACTTTCGGGCATAAGGCGGGTTATATTCCTCCGGCACATAAAGCTCGGCATTGTTTTTTTGGGCTTTGGCAAAGCGCCTGTCATCAACCGTTTGCACAAGCAGAGTACAGCAAAAATGCACATTGTCCCTGCGCCTTGCATCAACCGATTTTCGGTAAAGCGAGGCGGAAATTATGCTTGCAACATCGGTTTTAAGCGCGGCGGCAGCCGCATATTTAAGCAAGCTGAAATCCGTTTCAAGCGGTAGCTTAACGTTATTTACAATAAGCATTTTTAACTCCCGTTATGCTTGCGGCGGCACAAAGAGCGCTTGACCATGCCCATTGCAGATTATAGCCGCCGCAGTCGCCGTCAATATCAAGTATTTCACCAATGGCGTAAAGTCCGCGATTGTCGCGGCTCATCATTGTTTTTTCGTCAAATTGGGCGGTATCAAGCCCGCCCGAGGTCACCTGCGAGCTTGAAAAGCCCGTATTTCCCGTAACCTCAAAGCGCATAGACTTTATAAGCCCGGCAATGCGCTTAATATCATCCTCGGTAAGCCTTGCCGCGGTATCGGCAAGACTGAGCCCCGCGGCCTTAATTATTGTTTGCCCGAGGCGCTTGTTGAGCATTCCGGTAAAAAATTCATCAAGCTTGCGAATTTTAAGGCGGCGCGCCCTGTCTCCGAGACCCTTTTCGAGCTCATTAAGGGTTACTTCGGGCATTATGTCAAGCAAAACGGCACAGCCGGCATTTTTTGTTGTCGCACCCGAAAGCCCGAGTATGGCAGGGCCCGAAAGCCCGTAATCACAGAAAAGCACTTCACCGTATTCACGGCGCAGGGGTTGTCCGTTTTTAACAAGGGTGGCGGCCGCGGTTATTTTAATTCCCTTGAGCCTGCGCACCGTATCCGTCTCGGTTTTAAGCTGAACAATTGCAGGGTAGGGCTTAACAACCTCATAGCCCGCTTTTTTAAGTATTTCAAGCATACTGCCGTTACAGCCGTAGGCCTCTCCGCCAGAAAACAGGCCTGTGGCTATTACAACGCTTGAGGCCAAAAAGCTCATTTTATCGGAAATCACCTTGTAAAGCCCACCTGATATTTGAATGGCGGTTACGGGTGCTTCGGTGCATACGGTAACGCCGAGCTCCTCAGCCGCAAAGCGCAGGCAATCAACCACCGAGGCCGCCTGAAGCGATGCGGGATAGCCTCGTTCACCCTCAAAAACAAAGGGGACACCTATTTCAAGGAAAAAGCGCTCACAGTATTCTCTGTTCCAGTGTTCAAGGGCGTAGGCCGCAAATTCGGGGTGCCTGCCGTTATAACGGGCAAGGGATATGCTTTTGTTGGTGATGTTACAGCGGCCGTTTCCCGTTGCCGCAAGCTTTTTGCCTACGCGCGGCAGAGCCTCTA
>CAZKUO010000083.1:0-2008 GCA_964555975.1 uncultured Ruminococcus sp.
GAAGATCGGGCGGAATTACCGGAATAACATCAAGTATCATCCACTCGGGACGGTTGCCCGACTGCCTGAACGCCTCAAGCACCTCAAGGCGCTTGAGTATTCTTATGCTCTTTTGACCGGTTGCCTCATCAAGCTCGGCACGCAAATCGTCACAGGTTTTGTCCAAATCAATCTCGCAAAGCAGCTTTTTAATGGCCTCTGCGCCCATTCCCGCTTCAAAATCGTTTTCATACTTCTCACGCATATCGCGATACTGCTTTTCGTTGAGAAGCTGCTTCTTTTCAAGGGGCGTGGTGCCGGGGTCGGTAACTATATACTGTGAAAAATAGAGAACCTGCTCAAGGGCCTTGGGGGTAATATCGAGCACCAGACCCATTTTAGAGGGGATTGTTTTGAAATACCAAATGTGGGATACGGGAGCCGCAAGCTCTATCGAGCCCATACGCTCTCTGCGCACCTTGGCACGTGTAACCTCAACGCCGCAGCGCTCGCAAACCTTACCCTTGTAGCGTATGCGCTTGTACTTTCCGCAGTGGCATTCCCAGTCCTTCTGGGGTCCGAAAATGCGCTCGCAGAAAAGTCCGCCCTGCTCGGGCTTTAAGGTACGGTAGTTAATGGTCTCGGGCTTTGTTACCTCACCGTGAGACCAGCTTCTTATTTGTTCGGGAGACGCAAGCCCTATTTTTATTGATTCAAATTCAATTTCTGCCATATTTGCCCCTCCGTTTATTCTTCATCGTCAAATTCGCCGCCGTCGGCCGCAAATTCGTCATAATTATCCTCTGCAAGCGCTTCACCGTTTTCATCCTCAAGCCCGAAGCCGCTCAAATCGTCCGCAACGGTGTTGCCGTCAAATTCGATTTCCTCGCCCTCGTTTTCGGGGATTGCGGGTGTGCCGAGGCCCAAATCGTCATCCTCGTCAAAGCTCTGCTGAAGGTCTATTTCCTCATCGTTACGGTCAAGCACCTTGGTATCAAGCCCCAACGACTGAAGCTCCTTAATAAGAACCTTAAAGGACTCGGGCACGCCGGGCTTCGGAATGTTCTGACCCTTAACTATGGATTCGTAGGTCTTCACACGGCCCACAACATCATCCGACTTAACGGTGAGAATTTCCTGCAGGGTGTAGGCGGCACCGTAAGCCTCAAGTGCCCAAACCTCCATTTCACCGAAGCGCTGGCCGCCGAACTGCGCCTTACCGCCGAGCGGCTGCTGCGTAACCAGTGAGTAGGGGCCTGTTGAACGTGCGTGAATTTTATCGTCAACCAGGTGGTGCAACTTAAGGTAGTACATATAGCCCACCGTTACCGGGTTATCGAACGGTTCACCCGTGCGGCCGTCGTAAAGGCGTGTTTTGGCATCGGCCGTTAAGGGAATACGTGAGAAATCAAGCCCGGGGCCGTTTTTGCCCTTGTATTCATCGGACTTGGTAAATTCCTCGGCCATTTCAAAGCACTTGCGTATATCGTCCTCATGAGCACCGTCGAATACCGGTGTGCAGATGTTCCAGCCGAGTGCACGTGCGGCATAGCCCAAATGCACCTCAAGCACCTGACCGATGTTCATACGTGACGGAACGCCCAAGGGGTTCAAAACTATATCAAGCGGTGTGCCGTCCGGTAAGAAGGGCATATCCTCGCTCGGGAGTATTCTTGACACAACGCCCTTGTTTCCGTGACGTCCCGCCATTTTGTCTCCCACCGAGATTTTGCGCTTTTGCGCTATATAGCAGCGCACAACCACATTAACACCGGGGCTTAATTCCGAAGAATTTTCTCTTGTAAATACCTTAACGTCAACAATTGTGCCGTATTCACCGTGGGGAACACGCAGTGATGTGTCGCGCACTTCGCGTGCCTTTTCACCGAAGATTGCGCGCAGCAGGCGTTCTTCTGCGGTAAGCTCGGTTTCACCCTTGGGGGTAACCTTACCCACAAGTATATCACCCGCGGTAACCTCAGCACCCACGCGGATTATTCCGCGCTCGTCAAGGTCCTTAAGTGCATCC
>CAZKUO010000084.1:0-1822 GCA_964555975.1 uncultured Ruminococcus sp.
CGGCTTCGCCGCCAGCTCAGGCCCTCTTGCGGTGCCCGACATTGCGCACGCTTGGGGCGCGGCGCAATTGCCGACCGCAGCGCTTCGTTATGCTCGCTTCATCGTCCGCAGGGCGCGCTCGCAACCTCACCCGTCAGAGGGAGCCTTATTGCTCTGTGCAAACCTCAAAACACGTCCGTAGGAACAGCCTCCCGGACTGTCCCTACGAGCCTAAAGGGAGGTAGGAGAGATACAAAAAAATAAATTTCACGCTGTAAACCTTTTCGTAACCTCACGTTTATCGCGTGGTTTTCGTTACACAAAAAAATCCCCCCGCCTTGCGGTGGGAGGATTGAAAGCTTTTTAAAGCAAGCTTATTTTGCCATTGCGGCAACCTCGGCTGCGAAATCGTCGGCACGCTTCTCAATGCCCTCGCCCTTTTCATAGCGAACAAAGGAAACAAGCTTAATATCGGCACCGAGAGCCTTGGCGGTATTTGCAATATACTTGCCCACGTTAATCTCGCCGTCCATAACGAACTGCTGCTCAACAAGGCAATTTTCCTTGTAATACTTACCGATTTTACCCTCAACTATCTTACCGAGAACGGCATCCGGCTTGTTGGCCATTTTGGGGTCCTCTTTCATTTGGGCAACAAGGATTTCCTTTTCCTTTTCAAGCACCTCGGCGGGAACCGAAGCCTCATCAAGGTAAGCGGGGTTCATGGCGGCTATCTGCATAGCCACGTTTTTACCCATCTGAACAAATTCGGCGTTTGTAGCATCAAGCTCGGTTTCAAAATTAACCAGAACACCGATTTTTCCGCCTGCGTGAACGTAAGATACAACCTTACCCTCGAAGCGGGCAAAGCGGCGAACCTTTATATTCTCGCGAACGGAAAGGAACAGCTCCTGAACCTTTTCTTCAACCGTTTTGCCGTTGCTGCTCATTGCAAGAAGCGCATCAACATCCGCAGGGTTCTGCTCTGCGGCGATTTCTGCAATCTCGGCGGCAAGGGCCTTAAAGCCGTCACCGTTGGCAACAAAGTCGGTTTCACTGTTTATTTCCACAACTGCGCCCACGTTGCCGTTTGTATATGCGCAAACGGTACCCTCGGCCGCAATTCTGCTTGCTTTTTTGGCTTGCGAGGCAAGTCCCTTTTCACGGAGAAAATCCGCGGCGGCTTCCATATTGCCGTCACATTCGGTGAGGGCCTTTTTGCAGTCCATCATACCGCAGCCGGTTTTCTCTCTCAAAGCCTGAACATCCTTAGCTGTAAAAGCCATATCGTTTTTCCTCCTATGAATTATTCGGCAGCTTCCTCAGCCGCAGCTTCCTCAACCGCTTCCGCTTCGGCCGCATCCTCGGCGGCAGTGCCCATTTCGGCACCCTGCCTGCCCTCGATTACGGCGGCGGCCATGGTTTCGGCTATAAGCTTAACTGCACGGATAGCATCGTCATTACCGGGGATAACCGCATCGATTTCATCCGGGTCGCAGTTTGTATCAACAATGGCAACAATCGGAATACCGAGCTTCTTGGCTTCGGCAACCGCAATTCTTTCCTTGCGGGGGTCAACTATAAAGAGGGCCGCGGGGATCTTGTGCATATCCTGAATGCCGCCGAGGAATTTTTCAAGCTTTTCTATTTCAAGATTAAGCTTAACAACCTCTTTCTTGGGGAGAAGCTCAAAGGTACCGTCATCACGCATTGCGCGAAGCTGATTGAGACGTGCTATACGTGTGCGGATTGTGGTGAAGTTTGTGAGCATACCGCCAAGCCAGCGTGCATTTACATAGGGCATACCGCAGTGCTCGGCTTCTTCCTTAACAGAATCCTGAGC
>CAZKUO010000085.1:0-1363 GCA_964555975.1 uncultured Ruminococcus sp.
GGCGGATTAACATATGCGGCGGCAGTGTTGACGCTGTAAGGGGAGGTAAGAATGATGAATACAAGATTGTGTGAATTGCTCAATATAGAATATCCTATAATTCAGGGCGGTATGGCATGGGTTGCCACGGCAGAGCTTGCCGCCGCAGTATCAAACGGAGGCGGTTTGGGACTTATTGCCGCAGGCGGCGCTCCGGCAGAGGTTGTAAGAGAAGAAATAAGAAAATGCAGAACACTTACCGATAAGCCGTTCGGAGTAAATGTTATGCTTATGTCACCTTTTGCGGAGGAGGTTATGGCGGTTGTATTGGAAGAAAAGCCGGATGTTGTTGCAACAGGAGCCGGAAATCCGGGCAAATACATACCTCAGCTCAAGGAAGCCGGAATAAAAATTCTTCCGGTTGTGGCAAGTGTGGCAATGGCAAAAAGAATGGAAAAATCCGGCGTTGATGCAATAATTGCCGAGGGTACAGAGGCAGGCGGTCATATAGGCGAATTGACAACGATGGTGCTTATTCCGCAGATTGCGGATGCAATCAGCATACCGCTGGTTGCTGCCGGCGGAATTGCCGACAAACGCGGAGCGGCGGCGGCATTCGCACTCGGTGCGGACGGTATACAGGTGGGAACGAGGTTTATATGCTCGAATGAATGTATTGCACATGAAAATTATAAACAAGCCGTTCTCAAGGCAAAGGACAGAGATGCCGTTGTAACGGGTCGTTTGACGGGAGCACCGGTCAGAGCCTTGAAAAATAAGCTCACAAAGGAATATGACAGACTGGAAAAGGAAAATGCACCGTTTGAAGAAATTGAAAAATTGGGTGTCGGCGGCTTGAAGAGAGCATTTCTGGACGGAGATACGGAAACAGGCTCACTCATGGCGGGACAGTCGGCGGCTATGGTAAAGGAAATAGAGCCGTGTGCGGATATAATTAAGAGTTATTTTGAAAATTTAAATGAAGTAATAGAGGGTAGTACTTCAAAGCTTGGATAATGGAGGACCGAAAAATGGGTAAAACAGCATTTTTGTTTGCAGGTCAAGGCTCGCAGATGCCGGGTATGGGAAAAGAGCTTGCAAAAAATTTCCCGTGTGCGGATAAGGTTTTTGACGAAGCCTCCGAAGCGTTGGGCTTTGATGTGAAGGATATGGTTTGGAACGGCGATAAAGAAACGCTGATGATTACCGAAAATACTCAGCCGGCGATTGTGACTATGAGTACGGCGGTTTTGAGAATTTTTGAGGAAAAGGGCATTGTGCCGGACGTGGTTGCAGGGCTGAGCCTGGGAGAGTACACGGCACATATTGCTTCGGGTTCTTTAAACTTTAAGGATGCGGTAAGACTGGTTAAAAAAAGAGGTAA
>CAZKUO010000085.1:1408-1689 GCA_964555975.1 uncultured Ruminococcus sp.
CATGCAGGAGGAAGTACCGGTCGGTAAAGGTGCAATGGCGGCAGTGCTGGCATTGTCAGCCGACGAGGTGAGAGAATGTTGCAAGGAAGCCTCCGAAATCGGAGTCTGCACCGGAGCTAATTTCAATTGTCCGGGTCAGATTGTTGTTTCGGGTGATAAAGCGGCAGTGGAAAAATGCTGTGAAATTGCAAAGGAAAAGGGAGCAAAGCGTGCACTGATGCTTCCGGTGTCGGCACCGTTTCACTGTGCATTGTTAAAGGGTGCGGGTGAAAAGCTTTATA